>JBILRJ010000339.1:0-3243 GCA_044372695.1 Spirosomataceae bacterium | reverse complement strand
AATTGATCAAAGGTTTGATTTCCGTAAATTTCTGGTTCCCGTGTACCTAAAAGGTTTAGATTCGGGCCATTTAGGATGATAATTTTCTTCTGACTCATGATAAATTGTTTTTAGGTCCTTAATATCTAACAACAAAGGGTGTAAAAATACGTAATTCTCCTAAATTTACATCTTAGTTTGCGAAAATTGCATGTGGGAAAAAGAAATCCAGTCTTTTGGTCATTATTTAAAAATTGAACGTGGCTTGTCTGCCCATTCTTTGGAAGCCTACCTACGGGATATATCCAAACTAGCCAATTACCTGTCACAATCGGGAACTGTGGAACTAGCACTTCATGAAGTGAAAGAAGTCCATTTGATGGCTTTTTTCAAGGATTTACACAATTTAGGTATCGAAGCAAGCACGCAAGCTAGGTGTTTATCTGGAATACGCAGCTTTTTTCAATTTTTGATATTTGAAGAAATTCTCTCGTCTGATCCAAGTGTTCATTTAAAGAGTCCACAAAAAGCCCGGAAACTACCCGATACTTTATCTTATGATGAGATCCTGCGAATTTTGGATCAAAATGATTTAGCTACCAAGGAAGGGTTGCGCAATCGGGCGATGTTGGAAATGCTCTATGGCGCTGGAATGCGTGTTTCAGAATTGATCCAATTGAAATTAACCGATGTGTATGAAGATTTGGGTTTTCTTAAGGTGCGCGGTAAAGGCGATAAAGAACGTTTAGTTCCTGCGGGTCGAGATGCATTTTATTACCTGAAACTCTATGTGGAAACCGTTCGAAGCACGGTTTCTGTCAAGAATGAAGCTTTAAATTTTGTATTTCTTAACAGACGAGGAGGCGCCTTGAGTCGGGTCATGGTTTTTTTGATCTGCAAAGATTTGGCTGAAAAGGCGCAAATTATAAAATCCATTAGTCCACATACTTTTCGTCATTCATTTGCTACCCACTTGATTGAGGGTGGTGCGGATCTAAGGGCAGTGCAAGAAATGTTGGGTCATGAATCCATTTTGACAACAGAAATTTACACGCATTTGGATCGTGCTTATCTGAGTCAAATCGTCCAAGATTTTCATCCTTTGAACAAAAAATAAGGGCATGGAATTATTCCTCTGGAAATGGAATGAATACAAAATTGGTAAATTGACCATCCACTACAAATAGGCAACAAAATTCCTCGATGTCTTTGTAATTTTGAACGAAAAGCTCTACGTTTTCTGAAGAGATTAAATTCCTTTGAACAAATTCTTCCAACATAGATGCGTGGTAATTCCACTTATTGGAATTTAGTTCTCCGACCCCAATGAGCTTTTGTCCAATTTCAATGGGTCTTTGAGACGATACGAAAATGGGGAAATCAGAGAAGCCTCTTTTTTTAATTTGATAAGATGCTTCTTTCAATGATTCTGCCACAATGGCAAAATCAGCTGAAATTAATCCCAAATACTTCCCATTTAAATCGGGTGAATTAGGCGCGTTAGAGATGGCTTGGTAATCTTCGATCATGGGATTAACTTTTACTGAGTAATAATAATTGGATGTCTTTAACTGTTTTTTGGAACAATCGCCCCATGTTTTTTTGTGTCACGTGTCCTTTGTAGCAATATATTCCTTTCATAAATGATTTACCCTGCCACAACATTTCTTCCAATCCACCTGTTTTGCCCGTTTTTAATACAAAAGATGTCAATAAATTACTGATGGCTAAACTGGAAGTTTTCCCTACTTTAGAGGCGATGTTGGGTACACAATAATGAATGACATCGTATTTTGTGTAAATGGGTTTGTTCAATTGTGTGACTTCCGAAGTTTCAAAACAGCCGCCTTGGTCAATACAAACATCCATAATCAAAGTGCCAGGTTTTAAATTACTCACCATTTCTTCCGTAACGATGCAGGGCGTAATGCCATTCTCTGACCTTAATGCCCCAACAATCACTTGCGCATTTTGCAATGCATTGGCCAAGTTTTCTGAGTCGATGACCTGAGTGATGATGGGTAATCCCAAATTTTGTTTGAGCCTTTGTAGTTTATAAATGTCTTTGTCAAAAACTTGTACCTGTACGCCTGCTTGCCATGCCGCTTTGGAAACCTGTTCCACTACTTGTCCAGCACCCAATAAAACCATGTGAATGGGTGGAACCCCTGTGACACTGCCTAACAAAGTGCCAGCAATCTGTTGGGAACTTAAAATGTGGCTAGCAATGGGTAAAATTAATTGTCCTGCAATCTCTGCCATCATGCGAACAAAGGGAAGGCCTCCTTCATTGTCCTCAACATATTCCAATCCAATGGCCATGATCTTTTTTTCATTGATTTTATCAATTATTTTAGCGCTCATCGCTTGGTAATTGGCACAAGAAATGAGGCAAATTTCGGGTTTGCAAAATTCTAATTCCCACAAGGTTGGGGCTCCAATTTTCAAAACTAATTCAGATTGCCATATTTCAGATGGATCATTGGATATCGATGCACCTGCCAATAAATAGTCTGCATCGCTAAAGCCCGCCCGCAATCCTGCATTAGACTCAAGGATAATTTCATGTCCATTCAATGTCAATAACTTTACAGCCTCTGGGCATAATGCAATCCGATTTTCATGGTTGGAAGCTTCCATCGGCAATCCGATTCTAACGCTGGCTGCATTTTTTTTGGTCCACGACATGGCCTCTAAGGGAGCAAGGCCTTGTTGCGACAATAATTCTTGAAAAGGATTTACAGAGTTTTCAGGCATGTTACTTCTAGTTTTCGGTGCTCAGCGTCAATTGCGGATAATTGAAAATTTACATGAGGTAAATCCCAAAGATCCTCTGCTTGCTCTGGCCATTCTATGAGGCATAAATTTCCAGAATCAAGGTATTCCTCAATACCAATTTCCAGTGCTTCACGAGTATTTTTTAGTCGGTATAAATCAAAATGATAAATGATGGCACGATCTTTAGTTTGATATTCATTAACCAAAGAAAACGTAGGGCTTTGAACGGAATGCATAACTCCCTTTTGAGCGCATATTTCTTTAATGAGTGTCGTTTTACCTGCACCCATTTGTCCCCTAAATAACCAAACATTCGGTTTTTTTTCTGTTACGCGAATTAATTCAATAACGAGTTCAGGAAGTTCTGATAAGGTGTAGGAAGACCAGTTTTTCAATTCAAACAATTTTACTTGCGAAGTTAAAAACTAAATTTCATTTATAGAATTAATATTTTCTTAGAAAAAGTGCAAAAAATTGAAATAGAAT
>JBILRJ010000338.1:0-3255 GCA_044372695.1 Spirosomataceae bacterium | reverse complement strand
TTGATAATGATTTTCAAAATATTGAATCCCTTCTTGAAGATCTTCACTGTTCAAAACGTTCTCATTGGGATCAATCAAAATGAGACTTCGACAAGGTTTTTGTAACATTAATTTAATTTCCCACCAGGCGGCCCCACAACCGATAGACAATAATGCGTCTTGTTCCTTCCAATCGATAAAATTTAGTAAATTTTTCATCCGATAAATTTAGGTAAAAGTACCTACTTGGAGCTATATTTGAAAAAAAAACAATCATGGCCAATTTTATTGCACCGAACTCCAGTGTTATGGGTAAAGTAATCATTGAAAAAGATGTAACAATTTGGTATGGAGCTGTGATTCGCGGAGATGTAGAGGAAATTATTTTACACGAAGGCTGTAATATACAAGATAATGCGGTTTTACATGCTGACGTTGGGGATAAAACCATTATTGGGAAATTTGCTACGGTCGGACATTCTGCGATTGTGCATGGGGCGGAAATAGGCGAAGGGAGTTTAATTGGCATGCATGCTACCGTGTTAAATCGAGCAAAAATTGGTAAATACTGTTTAATTGGTGCACATGCTTTGGTGACCGAAGGAATGGTTATTCCGGATTGTTCTTTGGTATTAGGTACTCCCGCAAAAATCATTAAAACCTTGAGTGTAGAACAAATACAAAAAATAAAAGAAGGTGCGCAACACTACATTGATATGGGGGAAAAACATGCCAATGGAAATTTCCCATTAATCAAAAATTCTCAAAATGATTGAATTAATTTTGATCAGACATGCCCATGCTGGCGCCTACATTGAACCCGACTTTGATCGTCAATTATCAGAAAAGGGAAAATTAGAGGCTATTCAATCCGCTCAAGTCATACAATATTCCGAACATAACCAAGGAACCTGGCTATGCTCCTCGGCAAGACGAACGCTAGAAACTGCCAATTTAATTCGAGAAAAAAATCCTAAAATTAGCGGCGAATTACTTTTAAATGAGTTTTGGTACCGCGAAGGCGGTAAAAACTACTTAGAAGAAATTTATCGACAAACAGATTCTACCCTTTATTTAGTGGCTCACAATCCTTCCATATCATTTTTGGCTTCGTATTTTACCAACCAAGACATTCAAATGCAAACAGCAGAAGTCATTCACCTGAGATGGAATTATGCAGATGCTTGGAGCGAAACAAGTGCAAATTCTGCTGAAATCATCTATCAATTTCATCCACAAATATCCTTATAATGAATAGAAATCGAACTATTTTTCGCTGGGTAATCATTCTTTTCACTCTACTGATGATTGGTTTAGCCATCGACATGGCCAGAAACACAACAGCACCTTGGAATAAAGCAAAAGGAGGTAAGAGGTAAGAGGTAAGAGGTAAGAGGTAAAAGGTAAAAGGTAAAAGTTAAAAGGTAAGAGTCTCTTCCCGTTTTCTCTCTTCTCTCTTCTCTCTTCCTAAACGATACTTTCGCGAATGCGAAGAAGTTTTTCCAATAATCCCTCCAACTGGTCCAATGGAAGCATATTTGCTCCATCTGATTTCGCGATACTTGGATTTGGATGAGTTTCAATGAATAGTCCATCTGCACCTACGGCGATGGCCGCTTTTGCAATGGTTTCAATCAACTTAGGCTGGCCTCCCGTAACACCATTTCCCTGATTCGGTCGCTGTAAGGAATGTGTACAATCCATGATGACCGGTACTCGAAATGCTGCCATTTCTGGAATATTTCGGTAATCAACAACTAAATCACCGTAACCAAAAGAATTGCCACGGTCAGTTAAATACACAAGCGCATCTGGGTTTTCATGAAGCACTTTTTCCACAGCAAACTTCATGGATGCTCCAGACATAAATTGCCCTTTTTTGATGTTTACGGCTTTCCCTGTTTTAGCAGCAGCGGCTAATAAATCGGTTTGCCGACAAAGAAATGCGGGAATTTGGAGCACATCCACATATTCAGCCGCCATGGCTGCCTCCGCACTTTCATGTATGTCGGTCACGGTGGGCACATTGAAATGAGTTCCTACCTCTTTTAAAATTTCGAGGGCTTTTAAATCTCCTATTCCAGTAAACGAATCCAACTTAGTTCGATTGGCTTTTCGGTAAGATCCTTTAAAAATATAAGGGATTCCCATCGACTTACACATCACATCCAATTTCTCTCCTATCTCGAAGGCCAAATCTCGGCTCTCTATGGCACAACTTCCTGCCATTAAAAAAAATGGACCGTGTTCTAGACTTTTCAAAGTGGGTAATTGCATTATTAGATAATATTTACTTCGGTTTCCAATTGTATGCCAAATTTTTCAAATATGGACTTTTTTATTTGCTCAGATAAAAAGAAAATCTCATTGCCTGTCGCATTTCCGTAATTGACCAATACCAAAGCCTGGTGTGCATGCACACCGGCATCTCCAGATCGATAACCTTTCCAACCAGCCTGCTCGATGAACCAACCCGCAGGGAATTTAATATCCGTACTACCTGATACCGCATAATGAGGAATTCCCGGGAAAGCATTCTTTAAACGTTCAGCTTCGAATTTTGAAACGGTTGGATTTTTGAAAAAACTTCCTGAATTGCCAATTTCCTTGGGATTAGGTAATTTACTTTGGCGGATAAAAATGACCGCATCTGCAACTTGTCTTATATTGGGACTCGTGATGTTCTTTTGTGTCAAGACTTCCTGAATAGCTCCATAAGAGGTTTGAAGGTTAGCCAACTTACTCAATTTAAAACAAACGGAAGCTATGAGGTACTTAGATTTACCGTCGTGTTTGAAAAAACTTTCTCGGTATCCAAATTGACAGGCTTTTTTGTCAAATCTCTCCAAAGTCAGCGTTGACAAATTCAAAGCATCCAAATGATCAAATGTATCTTTGATTTCCACACCATAAGCGCCAATGTTTTGCATGGGAGCTGCACCAACTGTACCCGGAATTAGCGATAGGTTTTCAATCCCATACCATTGATGATCCACAGCATATTGCACAAAATCATCCCAATTAACACCCGCTCCTGCTTTTAACCACACATGAGTTGCATCTTCTTTTTCGATGGAAATACCGTCGATAGAAATTTTGATACAAAGTGCCTCCACATCTTTGGTCAACAATAAATTACTTCCACCACCTAGAAAAAGTTGATCTACATCTGCATAAATATTTGATTGCATCAAAGCAATATATTGATCGATGCGCGTGATTTCAACAAAATATTTTGCCTTCACATCCATCCCAAATGTATTGTATGCCTTTAAT
>JBILRJ010000336.1:0-3264 GCA_044372695.1 Spirosomataceae bacterium | reverse complement strand
GTCCAAGCATCTTTCAAAGATTGCTCTAAACTTAATTCTGCTTTCCACTTCAAGACTTCATTGGATTTGTCTGTGGAAGCGTAGACTGCGGTAACATCTCCAGCTCTTTTTGGTTGAATGGTATATTGAACTTTTTCTCCTGTTGCTTTTTCGAAACTTTCTATAACCTCCAGAACAGAACTTCCTTTTCCAGTTCCAATGTTAAAAAAATCATAGAAGTCAGCACTTTTTTGATTTAAAAGGTGTTCTAATGCTTTTAAATGGGCATTTGCTAAATCGCATACATGAATGTAATCTCGTATAGCCGTTCCGTCTATCGTTGGATAATCATTCCCATAGACATTCAATGGCCCTCTTAATCCAGCGACTGATTGGGTCAAAAATGGAATTAAATTAGCAGGAGGCCCTAGGGGTAATTCGCCAATTAATCCTGAAGGATGCGCCCCAATTGGATTGAAATATCTCAAAGATATTGCTGATAGTCCGCTTTTAGATTCCACCGTGTCCGAGATGATTTCTTCACAAATTTGTTTGGTGTTTCCATAGGGAGAAGTGGCTCTTTGCACCTCCGAGTTCTCAGTTACAGGCAAGCTTACAGGCTGGCCATATACTGTGCAAGAGGAGGAAAATACTAGATTTTTCACTCCGTACTCCAACATCTTTTCGATCAACAAAACAGTTGCAGAAACATTGTTTCGGTAATATTTCAATGGATTTTCCACTGATTCACCTACCGCCTTTGAAGCTGCAAAATGAATTACTCCCTCAATCAAGTGCTGTTCAAAAACAGCGGATAAGTCAGTTGGATTATTGACATCTCCTTGAATAAATATGACCTCTTTTGAGGTGATTTTTTTCAAGGCAGCAATAACCTGATGTGATGAATTCGAAAGATTATCTAAAATAACGGGGGTGTATCCATTTTCTTGGAGCACAACAAAAGTATGCGAACCAATAAATCCTGCACCGCCTGTGATAAGAATTTTCATTTTTCAGTAATATTTAATTGTAAAATTAGTTTTTAAATCAATGATTAAAAAATAAATGTGTGAACATTCTACCCAGCGGTATTATTAATTTGAAAATTTCCGTTTACTCAATTTTTGGATTATTTTTGTTAAAATTTCTCAAATGAAAGAATCTTCTGTTAAAGCCATGATACAATTGTTGGATGATTCTGACCAAGAGGTAGTTCAGCTTGTAGAAGATCAAATGAGAAACTTGGGAACAAGTATCATCCCCATTTTAGAAGCTGAATGGGAATTGGTTTCATTCAATCCCTCACTTCAGGAAAAAATTGAAAACTTAATCCACGACTTTCAATTAGAATCAGCCAAGAATCGATTGATGCATTGGAAGGAGGCTGGTTCAATGGATATTTTGGAAGGTATGTGGATTATTTCAACGTATCGTTTTCCCGACTATTCTTTTGAACAATTGAAACATGAAATGGATCAATTGTATTATGAGGTTTGGCCTCAAATCAGGGAAAATTTACATCCCGTTGATCAAATTAAAATTTTAAACGGTATTTTGTTTGAACAATTAAAATTTGGCGCAAATTCCAAAAATTTTCATGCCGCAAATAATTCTTTTATTAATGTGGTATTAGAATCTAGAAAAGGTAATCCTATTAGTTTATGTGTTGTGTACATGTGGATTGCTCAAAAATTGGGCTTCCCCGTTTATGGAGTTAATTTGCCCAATTTATTTGTGCTGGTTTATCAACATGAGGGCATTAATTTTTACATCAATGTATTTAACAAAGGCTTGATTTTTAATCGCGTAGATATCGATAATTATTTGGCGCAATTGAATTTACCCCCTAATGAAATCTACTACAAACCATGTAGCCATGTTGAGATCATTAGCCGAGTTTTGCGAAATTTATCCATGGCTTTTGAGAAAGAAGGGGATGAAGAAAGAAAAAAAGAGATCAATCAATTCATCGAGCTTCTGGATCGTGCCTAATCATTTGGGATGAATCTTCGTTCCTCAATCACTCATAGCAAGGGTTAACACAAAATCATCGAAAATTTCCCATTCCACATGTATTTTCTTTCCCATCACGTGTAATTGAATCAAATTTTCATTGAATTCGGGTAAAATGATCGATTTTTGAAAAGACAGCCCAGGTATTTTGAGTGCCTTATAAACAGATTCTTTGGCTGACCAAGCAAGCGTTAATTTCGCTTCGTTTTGATGCCATTTGTGATATTCTTCCGTACTTAAAAACCTCGGTGCTATTTTGGCAATATTTCTTCCTTTTTTTTCAATATCGATTCCAACTGCTTTCTTTTTACTAATCACTGCAGCAACATAAGGGTAGGAGTGCGTAAGGGAAATCTGCAAATCATTGTTTTCAAAATAAGGAATGCCAGAAGTTTCGCTCAATAATTTTACATCAGCAAAATCAAGCGATTGACAAAGTTTAAAAAGGCAAAATCTGGCAGAAATGGATTCAATTTGAGCGATTTCATTTTTTTTAGCGAGATAGATCCAATCTAGCCAAGAATTCGGTAGATTTTCAAAAAAATCCTTGGTTTCATTAATTTTCCATGCTTTTATCCAAGTATCGGATGAATCAAGCACTAGGGAAGTGGAAATTTCAGGCATAATTCTTGTTTTGCTCGTAAAATTATCAATTTTGCATGGAATACTTTTTAATTTAATTTAATCTAGTTTGCAGATTTCCAAAATTGATTCTTTTTCGGGACATCGAGGTCCCATTTATTCCTTGCATCAAGGCATGGAGGAACATCTGTTTTTTTCAGCTGGCTCAGATGGTTGGTTGGTACAATGGAATCTTCAAAAACCTGATTTAGGTAAAGTAGTGGCACAAGTGGAAGGATCGGTGTTTGCCATGTTTTTGGATAAGGAAAATGAAATTCTATGGGTTGGTCAAAACAATCAGGGAATTCACGGAATCAGTTTAACTGATCAAAGCCGAGTTTTTTCTTTGAAATTAGCAGGTTTAAGTATTTTTGATATGGTTCAATTTCATCGCCATATTTGGGTAGCTCACAATGATGGACTAATCAGTGTTATTGATCTTACCAGTCGAACCACTGTTAAACACCTCAAAGTAAGTCAAAAGAATGCTCGTAAATTACTTGTACTTACTGATGAACTAATTGCTGTGGCGTACAGCGACGGATTTATACGTCTATTCAATCAAAATTTTGAGTTAATTGATTTTTGGCAAGCTCACGAAAACAGTGTTTTTTCCATGGTATACCATCAGGAAACCGCTGAGTTGATTTC
>JBILRJ010000335.1:0-3275 GCA_044372695.1 Spirosomataceae bacterium | reverse complement strand
CTGCTGGACAAACCTCCTTCACCCTAAGTAACACTCCTCTGGGGCGTGTGGCCATGTTTGTGAACGGTGTTCGAGTGCCAAAAGCTGCGGTGAGTGTTTCAGGCGTTACTGCCACATACGTGCCAGCTAGTAATGGAGCCTATGCCTTGTTGGCTACTGACCGAGTATCTTTTGATTATATCTATTAGAATTAATTGGATATTAAATTCTTTTCACTTATGACTGCCGATATGAAATTGAAAATTTATTTTTTAGCTCTGATAACATCATTGTTTTGTTTTCAATCACTTGCTCAATCGGTTGTAACGAATAGATTTGGGCAAGAGTTGAGTATTGGTTCCAATTTTTACCTATCTGGAGGAACAACAGATGCGGGAATTGATAAAACAAATTCGATCTATCGAATGGGTAAGTTGGGTATCGGAATTTCACTCCCTTTGCAACGCTTGCATATCGGGGGACAAATACAAATAGATACCTTAAACAGTGGTGCATCAACTGATAGTTTACTGACAGCTAATTCTTCTGGTCTAGTTCGTCGTTTATCTTTTTCCAATGCGATGAAATTTTTCCCAAATGTAAGTTCATCTATCGTTGGAATTGTTAATAATACTAGTGGCCAAGAATTGGGAGGTGTAGATAAAAAAATCAATAGCGTTGATATTGGTAAAGGAGGTGGAGCGATTACATCAAATACACGAGTGGGTGTTACTGCATTAAATAATAACTCCACAGGAACCAATAATAGCGCCTTGGGCTTTCAAACTTTGCTCAATAATACGACAGGATCCCACAACACGGGACTTGGAAATCAATCTCTGGGTTATAATACGGGGGGTAATTACAATGTCGGAGTAGGATCTCAATCTTTGACAAACCAAACAACTGCATCTTCAAATACTGCCATTGGTTATAATACTGGTAATGCAATCACAACTTCTAGTCAAAACGTTGCGATTGGCACAGATGCACTTTCCACCAATGTTTCCAGTGGAAATAATGTAGCTATTGGAGCTTATTCTTTGGATTTGGCTACTAGTGGAAATAATACAGCAGTGGGGTATAATTCTGGAAAACTTATGACTACTGGGGCTGGAAATACAATTTTAGGTTATAGGACAGGTGAGAATGTGACCACAGGTGGAAATAATATGATACTAGGGGCCAACGGAGGCTCAGCGATAACAACAGGTTCTGGTAATATCTCTCTTGGAAATTCCAATTTAACGACCGGTAGTAATAATACCATTATTGGAGGAACCACAACTTCCATCAACATTGGTGCAGCTTATAAAAGTGAAATTATTGCCTTAGCCAACGGAAAGGGAAGTGTTCGCGTTTTTGCAGATAGCTTAGGACAAGTGGGAATTGGTACGATTACGCCCTTAAACAAATTGGTGGTGAAAGGTGTGAATGCTGCAGTTTCTGCAAATGGCACTGCTCAATCAAATGCTACTTTTAGGGTGGATGGTGACACCAATCATGCGCTTGATATGGGTACATTATCAGCAAGTCCATTTGGAAGCTATATTCAGTCGTACAATAAGGCTTCTACAGGTAGTTTGCCTTTAGCATTAAATCCATCAGGTGGTAACGTAGGAGTAAATATTATAAATCCATTAACAACTTTACATGTAAATAGCACACTCGCAGCAACAAACACTGTTAATGCTGATGCAAGTGTGTTAAGACTTGCAAGACCTACTACACCTAACATTAAATGGGACAATATTGCTTTGTTTAATTTAGGAGCATATTCTGCAGCGACTGCAAGTGCAAACAGTAGATTAGATTTAGGACTAAATGATGGATCTACCACCACTACTTCTAATATTATGACTTGGCTGGCAAAAGGTACTGTAGGTATAAATAATACAAACCCATCAGTACCAATTGATGTCAATGCAATTGGTTCAAATCAATATCTACCAATTGCAAGATTTTTAGCACCGAGTAACGCTATTGCTGGAAATAATTCGCAAATGGTATTTGGGACCTCTCAAGGTGCTGGTAACTGTTCAGATTGGAGATTCTATTATGCGGGTAATGCTAGTAGTAATAATAGAATTGACTTTGGAATGTCGGGCCGTGTAACTCCTATGATTAGTTACTTGTATAATGGATACACGGGAATCAATAACACCACCCCATTATCTTTTCTTGATGTAAGTGGTTCATTTGGTACTATTGTAAGAGGTTCAAGTGTGAGTACAACAACCTCGGGTGACCACACGATTTGGATGGCAATAGCTGGTACTATATGTACTCTTGAATCCCCAACGGCGGTTACAAGAAGAATTATGGTGATTAAAAATACTAGTTCTGGAACTATTAGTGTTACAGGACATATTGATGGAACAGCTTCCTCTACACTTGTCCTTTTATCAAAAGAGTCTATTCAAATCCAAAGCGATGGGACAACTTGGCAAATTATTGCAAAATATGATTCTCCTAGTCCCATAGCTGTTAGTACCCAATTAAATCCTGTTGATATTCCAACTGCTACAAATACCTCCTTGACTTCCTACACCAATGTATCAGATACGAGCAATGGAGCATGGAGTCCTAGCACAGGCGTTTTCACATGTAACAAGGCTGGACTGTATAGATTTGAATTTAGGGCCATGTTTGCCAGCGCTTCTTGGACACAAGGAAATGAAGTTAATGCTCAATTTTTTAAAAATAATACTAATGTACAATCTGCATCATGGTTTGCAGCTTCTACCTATACCCAATATGCTTTTTCAGGACATAACTTTGCAACATTTAACTTAGCTGTAGGTGACCAAATTAAAGTAGTCATTTGGCATAATGCAGGGTCGTCTAGAACTACCTATTTAAAACAATATTCCACTTTATCCATCTACGAAATCCGATAAAAAATGAACATATTAAACTATCCTAGACGCATGTAAAATACCAAGAATAAATAGAGTGAACAATCTGTGTGAAATAACCAAATAGGGTTATTCGATAAAAAATATCATCATGAAAAAAGTTTTATACACCATTATTTTAATAATGGTATTCGTTAATTCCTATGCTCAGGAAGCAGTGACGAATCGATACGGTAAAGAAATTACCGTGAATGCCCCAGCCACCAGTGCGGCGCAAGGCCAAATTAAATTATCAGGCGATTTAGGTGGAACTGCGGAATCACCCACAGTTCCAGCTTTGACCAATAAACTGGAAGGGACCGGAACACTCAATTATGTTCCAAAATTTTCAGCATCAAAAACTCTGACTAATAGTTTGATTTTTGACAATGGAACGAA
>JBILRJ010000334.1:0-3288 GCA_044372695.1 Spirosomataceae bacterium | reverse complement strand
CCAATCAATGCAATTGAAAGCGATTTAGCTTCTGGAGATGGTGAATCGGAGGCTTCTGAAGCAACTGAAACACCTAATGAAGAATAATTTTTTTGGGCCTAAGGGAACTTAGGCCTTTTTCTTAATTTAAATTTAAACATGAAAAAACTAGTTTTAACCCTATTTACTGTAGCCATGGCTGCAGGCTCTACTTTCGCTCAAGCGGATAAAGCTTTGGTAGAAGCTCAGAAGAAAGCCATTTTAGATGCCGTTAAAAAGTCGGATGATGAGGCAAAAAAAGCCCCATTAAAAGCAAAAACATGGCTAAACAGAGCGCAAGCTTATTTGGATTTAGCTTCGTTTCCTGATTCTACTTTGGCCTTGACTGACGCCGATGCGTCGTTCAAAGCTTTAGATTACATCAATGAAGCCGTTAAATTGGACACCAAAGATGGTAAAAAAGGAAGTACTGCTAAAGATGCGGAAAAATTAATTGATGATAAAAAAGTTTATCAGGCTTTCATGAATTTGGGAGTGATTAAATACCAAGGAAAAGATTTTGGTAAGTCGTATCGTTACATGTCTAAAGCATCTGAGATAAATCCGAAAGACACTACGGCTTCTATGTACACTGGTGTTGTTGCACAACTTAGTCAAATGGATGCTCAAGCAAAAGTTGCTTATGAGCATTATTTGAGCATAGGAGGGAAGGATATTGCGATCATTTATGGCTTAGCACAAATTTATAAATCCGAAAAACAAGAAGATAAAGCTTTGGCTTTGCTAGACGAGGGAATAAAGCTTTATCCTACTAACAAGGATTTAAAAAATGAAAAGTTTAATGCTTTGATTGCTTTTAACCGCATAGATCAGGCGATGGCTCAACTAAAGAAAACAATTGAATCAGATCCTAAAGATGCGATGTCTTTGGTGAACTTAGGTTTGTTATCTGAGAACAAAATGGCGGGATTGAAAGATGAGATGAATAAAATTCAAGAAAAATCAAGTAAAGTAACAGAAGCAAAACGTAAAATTGCTGCTCAGAAAGATCAAGTTGATGTTTATTTAGATGAGGTGAAGCGTACAAAAGCTAAATTAAAAACAGCCCAACTGAAGCAAAAGCCTGTGATTCAAGCTCAAATAACCAAGTTTGAAGCTACGGTTGCTGAACAAAATAAGGCTTTGGATGATTTGAAAGCAGAATTAACTAAGCAAGAAGCTTTGGTAGGGGATGCCGATAAAAATAAAGCTAATATCGATGCTTTAGCGGAAAAAGTTAAGGCCATTCGTGATGAGGTTCCAGTATATTACACTAAAGCCTTGGCCATTGATCCTACTTATTATGATGCATTATACCAAATGGGAGCATTGTATTACAATGATGCTGCTGAGATTAAAAAGTTGGTAAATGTCATGGACATGGAAACTTACAAGAAAGAAGGAAAAAATGTAGAAGCAAAATATTTAGCAAAATACAGTGAAATTTTACCTTTTTGGGAGAAAGCATTTAGTATCAAGAAAGATGAAGACTTGAAAGAATATTTGAAGCAAGTTTATCGTGAATTAAAGCTTGATACCAAATTGGCTGAATTGGATAAATAGAATATTCAATTTAATGTTAAAAGCCCATGAATAATTTCATGGGCTTTTTTTATGATAAATATATGAAATGAGGGTTTCCTAATAATCTATTTAACATAATATAAATTATGCAACAAGTTTATTTGTTCTAAATGCGCTTAATCATATTGTAAAATGTCCAGGTATTAAATCTACTTATGAAATTGGTAAACTAATGGAAAATTCTGTCCATTCGTTGATTTCTGATTGTACTTGAATGTTTCCGTTATGTAGGTTTATGATTCTTTCCACAAGTGATAATCCAATTCCATAACCTTTTGAATTGGCCGTATTTTCTCCTCTGAAAAAAGGTTGAAATATATAAGGTAAATCTGATTTAGGGATCCCTTTACCAAGATTTTTTACCATTATTTTGATCGTATTTCCTTCGATTTTTAAACAGACAAAAGATTTCTTTTCAATGCTGAATTTGCAAGCATTTTCCATTAAATTTTTAATGGCCGTCAATAAAAGCATCTCATCTCCTCTGATTTCCAACATTTCCTCATTTTCTGGTAAAAATCCGGTATCAATGATTACCTTGTAGCCATCATGCAATTTTTGGGTTAAACTGCGAGCCTCCCACATGATTTCATCTACACGGATTACATGGAAACCTGCTTGATAATCTGAAACACTGATTTTGTTTAATTCCAATAAAGATTCGGTAATGGCAGCTAAATCTTGGGTATCTTCCAATACCGACTGAATGGTTTGTTTATATTCCTCAACTTTTCGTTCTTTCAACAAGCTAACTTCCAGTTGAGATGAAATTTTGGTTAAGGGATTTTTCAATTCATGGGAAACATTTGCAATAAAAGTTTTTTGGAATTTAAATGCATTTTCAATGCGTTCTAAGAGCCTATTAATGGTATTAACCATCTTCCCTATTTCATCCTCGGCATCAGGCGATTCTAGTCGCTCCTCTAGCCTTTTGGGTGATAAATGATCCACTTGCTTAATAACCTTTGAAATAGGATCAACCGCTTGTCCTGCAAAAAACCAACCTGATATAACCACAATCAAAACAAAAAGAAGAAATAATGCAACCAATATATTCTTTAAATCTTTCGCATTTTCAGCTGAATATTGATCAACAGCCCCTGCAAATACAACAATTCTACCTTCTGGAGTCGCAAAAATGGTCCCTAAGACTTCCAAATCATCTTGGTGGAATCTGATTTCTTTTTTTTGTCGAACCTCCTTAACTCTTGCCACATCAACGTGAAAATTAATGGTGTCATTTGACCGATAAATTCGTTCATTACAAGTATCATAGGCCATGATATTTTCCTTGTATAAAATATCTCTGTTTGCTCGGTCAATGATGCGCAACAATTTGGAATCTACTTGGTTCACATTGACCAACAATTCAGCAGCGGTATTTGCCTTTTGCCTTAATCGGCTATAAAATTTATCTTGGTAGTTTTGTTGAGAAAAGATGTAAATAATTAAGTATGAGACAAATAGAATGGCAGATACTAAATAAGTAAATTGATAAGTTAATCTTGAACGTATCTGCATGTTAATCTAATTTTATTCTTTTCTAAGAATGTACCCCATTCCAAATTGCGTGTGAATTAGCTTACTTGAAAATCCTTTATCAATTTTTTTTCGTAAATAATTGACATATACTTCAATTAAATTCGCGCTATTTTCATCTTCAACTTCCCAAATATTTTCTGCAAT
>JBILRJ010000333.1:0-3308 GCA_044372695.1 Spirosomataceae bacterium | reverse complement strand
GACTTAGAACCTTTTCCAACGGTGATCAAATTGTCGCCGTTTTGATCGATGTATCTCACGTCTCCTGCGCCTGTTCTATTGTCTTGAAATGCAGCGGCTTTAACTTCATCAGTGGTTGAAAAATAACCGGCTGTTTTGTAGCCCCAAATGGTGTTAATCGGATAACCTTCGATTAAGCTATTGTTTCCTCTGGAAATAACTACTCTGTTAGAAAATGACACTAGCTCATTTTGGTTATCAGAGAAATTGGCTCCAATGTTGTATTTGAAATTATCTCCAATTTGTCCACGATATTTCGCTTCAAGTTCCCAACCCCATGATTTCAATTCTCCATTATTTTTTCTAGGGGTAGATATACCGATAGTAGCTGGAAGTTGTTGTGGGGTTAACATGTTACGATTGGATTTAACATAATAGTCTCCACTGATTTGCAATCTATTTTTCAGTAAACCTATGTCAAAACCTCCATTACTTGTTTCGATGGTTTCCCATGATAAACTTGTAGAGGGTAAACTACCTTGAAAGATGAATGAAGTACGGGAATCACCAAGAACCAATGCAGATCCTCTGCTCAATTGATTCACGTAATCGTAATTGCCCAATGTACTACCTAATGCACCTCCCAATCTTCCCCAAGAACCTCTCAATTTAAATTCTGAGAACAATGGCAATGCTTCTGCAATCCATTTTTCACGGTGCAAATTCCAACCAGCGGATACGGATGGGAAAATTTTAATTCTACCATCTGCAGCCAATTTGGAACTTTCATCTTGTCTTAAAGTTCCTTCAATTAAATATTTGTCGTCGTAATTGTAGTTAAATCGGCCAAAAATAGATTGAAATGCATAAGTTGCAATGGCTTCAGAATTCGTTTTCGTTTTATCATCACCTAGGTTCAAAGTAGGCAAATCATTACTAACAAGGTTAGATGCGCCTGCATTGGTACTCACAAAGCGGAAATCTTCCCATTGGTAACCTGCCAATGCGCCAAATGTATGTTTCTTGAATTTGTAATCGTAATTCGCTAAAAATTGGAGATTCAAGTTTTTCGTTACATCGTTGGTAACTGAATATGAATTCACTTGATTGACGTATCTATTGATGGCAAATCTACCCCATAAAGGCACTGTTCTGTTGAAAATGTAACGATCTCCTCTTCGATATTGTGTTCCCACTACTGACCGAAGTGTTAATCCTTTTACTAAATTAGCCAGCTTGAAGGTAAAGGTTCCGTCAAAGAAATTTCGGCTCAAATTGTTATATCCGCCTTCTGCCAAATGCGCGTAGGTGGTTGCCCCTGAGCCTGCTCCGTTGTATTGTCCATTTGGAGTGAAAAACGGGGTACGAGTTCTCAAACGATACATGTCATAAATCAATCCCTGGCCATTGGCACTTCTTGAGGATTGTTCCGTTAACTCATTTGTGTAGGCAATTCTGGAATCCAAAGAAAATTTCTTGGTCAATTGAACACCCAAATTTACCCTCAAATTGTATCGAGATAATTGATCAGGCCCAAGCTTAAACAAGCCTTTTTTGTTGTAATAACCTCCAGAAATTAAGAAATTTAATTTTTCACTTCCCCCCCTTGCCGATAAATTGTGCATGGTCATGTTGGTGAAATCTTTTAATACTTGCTTACTTAAAGGTTCTTGGTTATAAAATAAATACTGTGTAGTATCAACAGGATTCACTAAATAAGGAACATTGTTTCTGATTTGTTCTAAATCAAAGTCGGAATATTCTGGTCCAGAACCGGAATTTTTTCTAGCTAAATTCGAAAATTCAGCTTCTTGCAACAATGTCATTCTTTCGGGGATATTGGCAGCCCAATCAATTCCAGAGATGCCGGAGTAATCAAAAACTACTTTTCCTTCTTTTCCTTTTTTGGATGTAATTAATATAACACCTCCCGCTGCTTGTGCACCATAAATCGCTGCTGCTGCCGCATCTTTCAAAACACTGATGCTCTCAATGTCGTTTTGGTTCATGGTTTGCAAAGTAACCGCTGGTACCGTAACTCCATCCAAAATGATTAAAGGATCTACCGAACCGTTGGCCGTAGTTGCTCCTCTAATATTGATACCTAATCCTTCATTTCCTGGCTGCCCATTGGTACGTGTAATGATCAAACCCGGGGTAGTTCCTTGCAAAGCAGATTGTAAAGAGGTTGTGGGTCTATTTTCAATCATTTTGGAATCAACTGTAGATACAGCTCCAGTCATGTTGGCTTTCTTTTGAACACCGTAACCTACGACAACCACTTCATCCAAACTAGAAGAACTTTCTTCCAAGGTGATGTTTAAATTGGTTTGGTTTCCAACGGAAACTTCTTGACTTTCAAATCCGATTGAACTGATTTTTAAGACGGTTTTGTTGTCTACACCGCTCAGACTGAACTTACCTGCACCGTCTGTGGTAGTTCCTCGGTTGGCCACACCTTTTATGGTGATGGATACACCGGGAATTCCTTCCCCTTTTTGATCTTGAACGGAACCGTTCACTTTTTTGCTTTGCCCGAAAGCGATGGTTGAAACTCCTAGCCAAAACAATAATGTGAGTAAGTTGGGCCAAGAGATCATTTTAAAGTACAATTTTCTCATAATTAATATTGGTTTTTTATCATTAAAGTAGAAAGGTAGCACTATTTACTTTAATTTATAAAATTATTTTATGACTATCTTAAAATTACTTGCGATCTCATTTTTTGTACTTGTTTCAATTAATTTATTGTCTCAAAATGATAAAATAAGTAAATGTGATCGCATCATAAAAAAATCGAAGCTTTATTCTGTAATGAACAAAGTTCAGTTACCTCCGAGTCGGGATAAACACGATTACGTGAGCCAAGGGCCTTATTGGTGGCCCGACTCTTCCAAATCCAACGGTTTACCCTATGTGCGAAAAGATGGGTATCGTAATCCACAAATTAAACAAATTTCCGACTCAGATGAAATGGATGAATTGATTGACGATGTAGTAGTTTTAACAGAAGCTTTTGAGCAAACGGGTCAAGAAAAATATGCTTCTTTTGCTTCAAAATTGTTAACTAATTGGTTTCTTGATCCGGCCACGAAGCAAAATCCCAATTTAAATTTTGGGCAGGGGATTCCAGGTATCAATACGGGGCGTGGGATAGGAATTATTGAGACAAGATTTTTGTTTCGCATTACCCATGCAGCGTAACAATTGTTGAAGTCCAAATTTGGAATCAGCAAAAACACAAACAATTACAAGCGTGGTTTTCGGATTATTTAACTTGGCTGTTGAATAGTCCCATAGGAAAGGATGAAGCGGATGAACTCAATAAT
>JBILRJ010000058.1:0-12565 GCA_044372695.1 Spirosomataceae bacterium | reverse complement strand
CAGGTTTTAAATTTATCGGTCCCACAATCGTTTATGCTTTTATGCAGGCCTCTGGAATGGTGGATGATCATGTTAAGGATTGTTTTTGTTATTAATTATTAGTGTTTAGTTATTAATGCGAATTAAGAGTTGAAAAATTGGAATCATTCATTATAAATATTTCAATTATAGCCAACGCTTAATCCTAACGAAAGATTTGAACGCAGCGGCAAGGCGGAGCTTTGACAATGCGCATGGGCGATGTGCGAGAGGGTCAAAGAAAATAGCCGAGAGCGGAGTGAAAATCGGTCAGTCAGCTCTAGCTGACTGATTCGTCTTGGATTAAGCAAAAGAAAAAAGTTTTTTTGTTTCTTTTTTTTCAAAAAAAGAAATACCATAGAAAAATAGTTAGCCCATAAATTGCATTTCTGTAAGAGAAAGAGTGAAAAAGTAAATTGGCTAGTTTTCAAATTATTTGAATTTACCTTACTGATAATTTCAACCCTTAATTCGCATTATTACATCTTACATCAAAAATCCTCTTCTTCCAATTCAAATATTTCTTCTACTGGCTTTGAGAAAAATTTAGCAATTTTTAGTGCTAAAATAGTCGAAGGAACATATTTGTTGGCCTCTAAGGCATTGATGGTTTGTCGGCTTACTTGAACCTCTTGAGCTAAATACTCCTGAGTAATATCCATGATGGCCCTTTCTACTCGGATTCTATTCTTCATGGGATAGTTTAATTTTGAGTTTATAAGCTTGAAAGACGATGATGTAAATGGGTAAAATGATAAATCTTTCGAGTCTATAAAAGGTAAAATATTCATTATGAAATAATAATAGCTCAGCCAATATTTGTATTACAATTTGACAAATGATTGCAATCATGATGGATTTTAATCGAATGTTGTTAATCATTTCATCCTCCATTTTTTCTTTAGCAAAAGCAATAAAGTATAATCCAAGCAGCGTAAGAATGGTCCATATTTCATCCGAAAAATCATTGTTAATTATCGTAAACCAATTTCCATCTTCATATATGACTGGGATTCTTAAGCTGATCTCTTTCGTTTGAAAGTCCTCTAAAAGCTCCCAAAGAATTGAAATTACTGTTAGAGCAATTCCGATGTACATAAAATAGCGAGGTAATAAAAAGTGCGTTTTCATAGTGATTGTATGTTTTGTTTTACCAAATGTATGATATGTTTTTCTAAATGTAAAATATTTATTACATTATTTATTTATTGGATTTAATTTTTTTAGTGTGATTTTATCTGATTATTGGTAAAAATGGCTTTGGTATGTATAATTCATAAAAAAATGCTAGCTTTGAAGTTAATCTGAAGGTTTTTAAAATATCAATCCAATGAATTCGAGGGTAGTTATCATCCCCACTTACAACGAAATAGAAAATATTCAAGCCATCATTGAAAAAGTGATGAGTTTGGATCCTGTTTTTGATATTTTGATTGTAGATGATGGTTCACCCGATGGTACCGCACTGGTTGTAAAAAAATTACAGCAGCAATTTTTGGATCGCATTCATTTAATTGAAAGAAAAGGGAAGCTGGGTTTAGGAACAGCCTATATTGCGGGTTTCAAATTCGCCTTAGAAAAAGGCTACGATTACATTTTTGAAATGGATGCCGATTTTTCGCATAATCCAGATGATTTAATCAAATTGTACCAAGCTTGTTCTGAAAATGACGCAGAGATGTCCATTGGTTCAAGATACATCAATGGCGTAAATGTGGTTAATTGGCCCATTGGACGAGTTTTGATGTCCTATTTTGCGGGTTATTATGTGCGTTTCATTACAGGAATGAATATTCAAGATACCACTGCAGGTTTTGTTTGTTACAAAAGAAAAGTACTAGAAACCATTCCTTTGAATCAAATCAAATTCATTGGTTATGCTTTTCAAGTTGAAATGAAATTTACTGCCTGGAAATATGGTTTCATCTTGAAGGAAGTTCCCATCATTTTTACGGATCGAACCAAGGGCGAGAGTAAAATGTCGCCAAATATTTTCAAAGAGGCTATTTTTGGAGTTATTCAACTAAAATTAAGCAGTTTGTTTAAAAGATATCAATCGAATTAATGAGTTACGAAGTCATTAAATCTTTACACATTATTTTTGTGGTAAGTTGGTTCGCTGGCTTATTTTACCTACCTCGTTTGTTGGTGTACCATGTGGAAGCACAAGATAAATCAGAGCTAGAGAAAGAGATTTTGACCAAGCAATTTGAAAAAATGGAAAAATTGCTTTTCAATGCGATTATGATTCCTGCCATGTTTTTGACATGGATTACGGGCTTAACATTGATTTATTTAACTTGGTGGTCTGCTTTCGGGCAGCATTCTTGGTTACATTTGAAATTGGCTTTTGTGGTGTGTATTACGATTTACCACTTTTATTGTCGACACATCATTCTTCAATTTAGCAAACAAAAATTTGTTTTTTCAGGTCCTTCTCTTCGATTATTCAATGAAATAGCCACCATTTTATTAGTGGCAGTGGTATTTTTGGTAGTCAATAAAAATGCCATCGATTGGATGTATGGTTTATTGGGTTTTGCCCTTTTTGCCGTTTTTATTATGCTAGCTGTCAAGTTAGTTCGGAAATTCAGGTAATTTCTTGCTTTTTCCTTTACCTTTGTCCCAGAAATAGGTGTTTACGTTTTTCACAAAACGTTACTTAATAGGGAATTCGGTAAAAGCCGAAACTGTCCCCGCAACTGTAAGTTTCTACAATACTTTTCATTTTGGTCACTGGCGCATGCTGGGAAGACGGAAAGGAACGGAAACGAGTCAGGAGACCTGCCTACTTTTATTCTTGATTTCGATTTACGGTGGATGAAACGAGATTGAGCGTTCGAGTATTTTTCATTTTTTAGTCCATTTGGACAATTTTTTATGTTCTATTTTCATTTAACACGAGCTGTCGTTTGTGTCACCTTTTTGTGTGGGTGTTTTTCAAGCTCAGCACAAGTATTATCATCAAGTCAAACATTGGAGGAGGTTCAGATAAGTGCTCCAAAATATCCCGAAAAATTGCAACGATCTGGCAAAGTGACTAGCATTATTTCTAGTGATCAGATTCAATCGGCAATGGGTAAAAATTTGGCTGAACTCTTGCAAGAGCAAGTTGGTATTTCCATTGTAGGTGCAAGAAGTGCGCCTGGATCGAATCAGGAAGTGTATGTTCGGGGTTCTAATACTGGACACGTATTGGTTTTAGTAGATGGTTTTCCCATCAATGATC
The DNA here is from genome assembly GCA_044372695.1 of Spirosomataceae bacterium. GTDB lineage: Bacteria > Bacteroidota > Bacteroidia > Cytophagales > Spirosomataceae > Aquirufa. Next base: position 9,318 of record JBILRJ010000058.1, on the reverse strand, counting down.
CTTCGCACATTTCGCAAGTTTGGGATTGGAATTTGATTAATTTGTCATCATTGGAACGAATAGAAATCTTGAAAGGTGGACAATCCACTTTGTATGGTTCCGACGCGATGGCGGCTGTCATTAATTTGGTGACTAAGAAGTCGGATGTCGATCAATTGCAAACCCGTGTTCAACTTCAAGCAGGAGGATTTGGTACTTATTCCCCTCAAGTTCAATTTCTCGGAAAACTCAAGAAGTGGCAATATCGCTTAATGGTAAAGGATTTTTTTACCCAAGGGTTTTCAGCTGCGGATGTTAAAAATGGAGAAAAGGATGGTTTTCGTCAGCAAAATGCCGATATTTCTTTATCTAGGCCCTTGGGGAATCATTCGTATTTGGATGTTTTTTATCAATTTCAAAAATATCGAGGTAATTTAGATGCTGGCCCATTTCAAGACGAACTGGATTATACATCTGCTGTCAATTCCTCCTCCATTCGATTTCAATATCAACGTAAATTGGCCAAAGCAGATGTTTTTCTTCGTGGATTCAGTGATGTCATTCATCGGGCCTTTAAAAATGATTCCACTTTTGTCCCTATTGGCGCCTATTCTTCTTATTTTGAATCGAATTACCAAGGACTAAACAATGGTTTAGAGCTATATGGTAAAGTTCGTTTGGGCCTAAATTCGCTTGGAATTCTTGGTGCGGAGTTGAGAAATCAAACTACACAACAGTCTGATTTTTCTTTCAGTTCTTATGGCCGTTATGATTCTCCAGAAATCAATGAATCCCTAGCCAAACGATCGATTTTAGCAATCTATGCAACTTTTCAGCAAAGTTGGAACGATCGATTGGGTTTCGAAATAGGATCAAGGTGGAATCAGCCATCTACTTTTGGAAATTTCGCAACCGTGAATGTGAATCCTTACTGGCTACCCCGTGCTCAGATGAAGGTGTTTGCCAATTACAGTACAGGTTTTAAAGTACCTTCTTTGTATCAATTGTTTTCACCGTATGGGAACTTAGCATTAGTTCCTGAAACGGGGAGTACCTCTGAAATTGGCTGGGAAAACCAGCATGCATCCTGGAAATATCGCTTGGTTTTATTTAAGAACTCAGTTAAAGATGGCATCATATTTCAAGCAATGGACAAAGAACCTTATGGTCAATATGTGAATGTGTCAAGGCAATCGACCCAAGGATTAGAGGCTGAAATGAATTATGTGGGGAAAAAATGGCAAAGCCAGTTGAATTATACTTATTTGAATGGGTCCGTTTCTACACGTGTCGGTGGAAAAGACAGCACCTATTCTTCTTTGATTAGGAGGCCTAGGCATACCGTTTCTTGGCGATTAACTTATCAATACAATGCTCGGTGGAAAATGGCATTATCGAATCAATGGTTAGATGATCGAACGGATTATGTGTACGATGAAAAAGTTTTTTCCGTTGTGGCAAAGAACTTGGACGCTTATTACTGGACAGACTGGCAACTGTTTTATCAGGTGAGCGGCAAAGTGGGTTTAGGACTTTTGGTTAAAAATGTTTTTAATCGAAAAATTCAAGAATTGTATGGCTATAATGGGCAAAACCGAAATGTTCAAATTAATTTGGATTTTCGTTTTTAGATTCATGGAAAATTTATTTACTTTTGAGGATATTAAACCAACATTTTTAATACCTAAGCCTTTTTGATGTCGCCTTACCTTTTATTGTTTTTTTTTAGCTTTTCAAATCTTCTATTTACTGAGCCGATTGATCACTTTCCTGTTCCGCCAGAAAGTAAAGTTTCTTTGTTTTACATCCAGCGAAGTTCCAATGCGAATACCGTTATTTATGATGCCAATTTATTGCCAAATAAGAAATTAAATCCAAAGAACCCGGTCTATACTTATTGGATTCGATTTGGTGAAAAATCACAAAAGGAAGAGCTGACCACCATTCAAAGAACCCTCGCTTATGGTTTATACACGAACCCGATCGTCGGTGAACCAGATGCTTTTGAAGGTTATTTTTTGGCATATCGTAAACGTAAGTTTGTGGTTAAAATGGATACTAAAGGTAATCCAATTGCTTTGTTTCCAATCAATGGAAAATTACAAATACTGAAAAAGGTATTTGTAAGTGTAAATGAAGAGAAATTTATGCCATCTGTATATTATATTGAACTTTTCGGGAAAGACCCTGTTTCAGGCAAAGAGGTTTACGAGCGGTTTAAGCCCTAGGGAGATAGAAGAGAGAAAACGGGAAGGAAGAGAGAAGAGAGAAAACTGGAAGAGAGAAAAGAGAAGAGAGAAAACTAGGAGAGAGAAAATGGGATAGTGCCTTTTTTTCTTTCTTCTTTCTTCTCTCTTCTCTTTTCTCTCTTCCCTTTTCTCTCTCCCCTTACTTGGTATTAACAATTAATTGCGTATATTTGCATCGGAAAAAAAGAAAAGAAGAGGGGTTTTTAATCCCTCTTTTTGTTTTCAAATCAAAATTCATGAGTGATATAGCTGAAAAAATTAGGAATTGGGTGTTGGAATACATTGGAGAAGGCCCAATATTTTTAGTAGATTTTCAATTTGTGCCTGGGGTAAAAAGAACTTTGCTCACCATTTTGGTGGATACTTTGGATGGTGTTTCGATTGATGAATGTGCTTTATTGAGTAGAAAATTGGCCCACTTTATTGAAGAGAATGAATTGATTCCCGATGCATTCAACTTAGAAGTTTCTTCACCGGGTTTAGATTTTCCTTTGACTCAAGGATGGCAGTTTCAGAAAAATGCTGGAAGGTTAGTCAAAATTTGGTTGAAAAAAGAGGGAGTTGTGGAAGGAACCTTGTTGTCTCACACGGCTGAATCCATCGAGGTGTTAACAGAGAAAACGGTCAAACATCGCAAGGTGATTGCCAAAGAAAGTTCTCAATTCATGTTAACAGATGTGGATAAAATAAAAGTACAAGTGTCATTTTAATAAAAAAAATAAATATTATCAATGAACAGTGTTGAACTAATTTCGTCATTTGCAGAGTTTGCTCGGGATAAAAACATCGACAAACCGACGATGATTTCGGTATTGGAAGAGGTTTTTCGTACCATGATTCGGAAAAAATTTGGTTCCGATGAAAACTTTAATGTGATTGTGAATCCAGAAAGCGGCGATTTGGAAATGTGGCGTACACGCGAAATCGTTGATGATAACTCAGAGGATATTTGGGATTTTGACAAAATACCTTTGGCAGAAGCTAAGTTGATTGAGCCTGATTTTGAGATTGGAGAAGAAGTAGCGGAATTGATTAAATTAGAAGACTTTGGTCGTCGTGTGGTACAAACAGCTCGTCAAACTTTGATTCAAAAGATCAAAGATTTAGAAAAAGAAAGTTTGTACGATAAATACAAGGATTTGGTAGGAGAATTGGTTTCGGCTGAGGTGTATCAAATTTTAGGACGTGAGTTGATTTTGATCGACAATGACGACAATGAATTGATTTTGCCTAAAACAGAAATGATTTCTAAAGATCGTTTCAAAAAAGGTGATACCATCAAGTCCATTATTCACAAGGTAGAGATGTCCAATGGTACACCTCGTATCATCATGTCACGTATTTCTCCGGTATTTCTTGAAAGATTGTTTGAACAAGAAATTCCTGAAATTTATGATGGAACAATTACCATTCGGAAAATTGTTCGTGAACCCGGTGAGCGTGCTAAAATAGCGGTTGAATCTTACGATGATCGCATTGATCCTGTAGGTGCTTGTGTGGGTATGAAAGGTTCTCGTATTCATGGAATTGTTCGTGAATTGCAAAATGAGAACATTGATGTCATCAATTATACGGAAAATCTTGAATTATTGGTGAATCGTACCTTGAGTCCAGCGAAGTTGAATTCGATGAAAATAGACAAAGAGCGTAAACGTATCAGTGTTTATTTGAATTCAGATCAAGTTTCCATGGCCATTGGGCGTGGAGGGCAAAACATTAAGCTAGCTGGTAAGTTAGTGGGTTATGAAATTGATGTGTTTAGAGATGTGCCGAAAGATGAGATGGATGATGAGGATGTGGAATTGGTAGAATTCTCAGACGATATCGATGCATGGATTTTAGAAGAATTGCATAAAATTGGTTTAGATACCGCTAAGCAAGTTTTGGCTCTTTCCAAAGAGGAATTAGAGCGCAGAACTGAATTAGAAGAAGGCACGATCGATGAGTTGATGGCCATTTTGCGTTCTGAGTTTGAATAAAGGTTAAGAATTGATTTTTAAAATAATTAGTATTTAGTAAAATTTATGGCAGAAGAAAAGACAATGCGATTGAGCCTTGTAGCAAAGCAAATTAATGTAGGAACGTCTACGATCCTACAGTATCTTTCTGCTAAAGGTCACAAAATTGACAATAACCCCAACGCCAAGTTGAACTTTGAGCAGTTGACTTTATTGGCCAAAGAATATCATGCAGATCATATTCTAGAAGCGGGTGAAGCTCCTAAAAAAGTGGAGGAGGTAATTGAAGTTGTTGTTCCAACTCCTGTGTCAATTCCAGAACCCGTAGCCGAAGTTGTAGCGCCTAAGCCTGAACCAATTCCAGAACCTCTTCCTGTGGCTGAACAACCAAAAATGCTTGAAAAAGCTGTTGTGATTGAAGAGACTAAAGAAATTGAAAAAACCGCAGAAAAGGTAGAAGCTAAAGTCGAAGAAAAAGTAGAGCCTAAGCAAATTGGCTTGAAAGTTCTTGGAAAAATAGATTTAGATAAAAAAGGCCATCCGATTCGTCCAAAGCCGGAGCCAGCTAAAGTAGAAGTGAAGGTAGAAGCGAAGCAGCCTGAATTACCTACTCCAGTTGTAGAAAAAGTAGTAGAGCCAGTTGTAGCGGAGGTGAAACCTGTGGAAATCGTGGTGCCGACCGTGGTGGTTCCTGAGGAAATTCAATTGATTGAAGCCAAAGGAGAGACACTAAAGGGCTTAACTGTATTGGGTAAAATCGAATTACCTGTTGCAAACGATCGTTCAAACAACAACAATAATAAGCACAAGCGCAAGCGTATCATTAAAGACGAAAAGAAACCTGCTCCGAGCACGGATGCCGCGAATCGTCCTAGTCATCCGAATGCGAATAACCAAGCTGCTAACGATCCAAACAAGAAGAAAGATTTCACCAAGAAACCAGGTGGATATCAGGGAGGTGCGCAAGCTGGAAATAAAGTTCTTCCGAAAGAAGAATTGTCTGATAAGGATATTCAAGAGCAAATTAAAGCCACGATGGCTCGTTTGCAAGGCGCCACCAACAAACAAAGTTTTGGAGCTGATAAGCGTAAATTAAAGCGTAGAGAAAGAGCAGAGGCCGAAGAAGCCCGTCAATTGGCGGAAGATGAAGGTCCAAAAATATTGAAAGTAACCGAATTTATTTCGGCGAGTGATTTGGCGTCCTTGATGGACGTATCCGTGAACGAAGTAATTTCTACTTGCATGAGTTTGGGTATGTTTGTTTCGATTAACCAACGTTTGGATGCCGAAGCAATCACCATTATTGCAGATGAATTTGGGTTTGAAGTAAGTTTTGTTTCTGCAGAAGAAGAAATTGACGCTGCGGAAGTGGAGGTTGAAGATGATCCTGCGGATTTAGTTCCTAGAGCTCCGATTGTTACGATCATGGGTCACGTTGACCACGGTAAAACATCTTTATTGGATTATATCCGTCGCGCCAAAGTAGCGGCTGGTGAAGCAGGTGGTATTACGCAACACATTGGAGCCTATTCGGTACAAACGGATTCAGGTAAAAAAGTAACATTCTTAGATACTCCTGGTCACGAAGCATTTACTGCCATGCGTGCAAGGGGTGCTAAAGTGACCGACGTAGTTATTATTGTTATTGCCGCCGATGATTCGGTGATGCCACAAACGAAAGAGGCCATCAACCATGCGATGGTTGCTGGAGTACCTATCATTTTCGCTTTCTCTAAAGTGGATAAGGATGGTGCTAATACTGATAAGGTACGTGAAGAATTAGCTGCCATGAACATGTTGGTGGAAGATTGGGGTGGTAAATACCAATGTCAAGAAATTTCTTCTAAATCAGGTTTAGGTATCAATGATTTGCTTGAAAAAGTATTATTAGAAGCTGAATTGTTGGAATTAACCGCCAATCCAAATAAAAAAGCCATTGGTTCAGTGATTGAAGCAGAATTAGATAAGGGTAGGGGTTATGTAACCACCTTGTTGATTCAGGCAGGAACATTGCACGTGGGAGATATGATGTTAGCTGGTGATAATTATGGTCGTGTGAAAGCGATGTTTGATCACCATGGAAATAAAATTAAAAAAGCAGGTCCTTCTACACCTATCCAAGTGCTAGGTTTAAATGGTGCGCCACAAGCAGGTGATAAATTAATCTGTTTAGAGAATGAGCGTGAGGCGAGAGAGATTGCTAACAAACGTGAGCAAATCTTGCGCGAGCAATCATTACGTACTCGTAAGCACATTACTTTAGAGGAAATTGGTCGTAGAAAGGCGATTGGTACTTTCCGTGAACTGAACGTTATCGTTAAAGGTGACGTGGATGGTTCAGTGGAGGCCTTGTCGGATTCCTTGATGAAATTATCAACCGAAGAAGTACAAGTTCGTATCATTCACAAAGGTGTAGGTCAGGTATCTGAATCGGATGTGGCTCTAGCGAGTACCTCGGATGCGGTAATTATTGCTTTCCAAGTTAGACCTTCCCCGAATGCCCGTAGATTAGCTGAATCTGAACAAATCGAAATTCGTAATTATTCGATCATTTATCAGGCCATTGATGAAATCAAGGCTGCAATGGAAGGAATGTTAGCTCCAAGCTTTGAGGAAGTTAATACGGCTAACATTGAAGTACGTGATGTATTTAAAATCACGAAAATTGGTACAGTGGCGGGATGTTATGTCTTGGATGGTACAGTGAAAAGAGCTCATAAAATCCGTGTTATCCGCGATTTCGTGGTGATTCACGATGGAGATATTTCCGCTTTGAAGCGTTTCAAAGATGATGTAGCAGAGGTGAAGTTTGGTTATGAGTGTGGGCTTTCCGTGAAAAACTTCCATGACTTAGAAGTCGGTGATTTATTGGAATGCTACGAAATGAAAGAAGTTAAGAGAACGTTGAAATAGTTTGTTCTCTTTTAAATAAACAAAAAAGCCCATGTAAATGGGCTTTTTTGTTTTCTATTTTTCACTCACTTTTTTAATAAACCCAATCACCCCATTCATATAGGTTTTTTGGTCATCCCACATGGCTAAATGGCTTCCATTGGGGCAATATAAGTATTCTCCGTTCTGAACCATTTTACTTTGCTCTTCCATGGCTTTGGGATCCATGGTGTCGTATTTGGCGCCAATCATTAAGGTTGGTACCGTAATTTCTTTTAAGCGATTTTTGATGTCCCATTTGGCTAAAAGTCCACTGATACCAAATTCACTAGGGCCTTGCATTTGCACATAAATGGTCCCATTAGCATGTTTCATGGATCTATTCAAGGCATCTGGCCATTCGCTTAAGCGGCAAATGTGCTCATGGTAAAAGTTGGGAATTAAGAGTTCCATGTAGCGTGGATTACTAAAATCTTTTTTGGCCTCAATCGCTCTGATTTCACTCAGGATTTCTGGTTTCATTTGTTTGGCCAATACTTCATCGGCATATTTTCCATATTCTGGTGCACTGGCTACCATGTTGGAAACCAATAATCCTTTCATGTTTTTCTGGTATTTCAAGGCATATTCCATGGCCAAAATACCGCCCCAAGAATTCCCTAAAATGTAAAAATTTGACGCATCCGCTCCAATGGCCTTCCTAACTTGTTCCACTTCCTCCACAAATCGCTCTGTTTTCCAAAGTGTAGAATCTTTTGGCTGATCGCTGTAATAAGATCCTAATTGATCGTATTCGTAAAATTCAAATCCTTCTCTTTGAAAAAAGGTCTCAAAACATTCCATGTATTCATGCGTCATCGCAGGACCACCGTGCAACAGCAATATTTTAATCTTTGGATTATTACCAAATCGTTTGGTCCAAACTTTGAATGTTCCAGAGGGAGTTGTAATGGGAATCATTTTTACTCCGGCGGATTCCAAACTATCTGGATAGCTGAAATAATTAGAAACGGTTTCCGATGATTTGGAACAAGAAATGATGGAAAAAATCGAGACGATAAATAGTAGATGCTTTAACATGATATCTTAGATTTAGAGTAATTGATTTTTTATTTCAAGAGGTAAACATAATCTTATTTTGACTAAAAAATTATCTTTTAAGTAAAATAATAGTTGAAGGCCTTTTTAACACAGAGGTTACAAAGATTATTTCATTAAAATTCCCGATGATTAGTGGAAATAATCCAAGTGTTTGCTGTTTAAACAATTGACCTTTGGATTGGTTTTAAATGAATGAAGTATTGTTTCGTGCTTTTTTGGATAGTTTTAGGGTTTTCTTGTCGGAAATCCATGGAATCAGAAATGGTGCAGCCTAAGCCTGTGGTAGCTCAAAAAGATTCAATTTTCATTTCCTGGTTGGCTTTAGGCGATTCATATACCATCGGACAAGGCGTTAATCAATCAGACCGATTTCCTTATCAAGCCTTGGAATTATTGAAAATGAAATTTATTCTACCCAAACGTTTGACTTATGTGGCCAAAACGGGTTGGACAAGTGCTGATTTGCTTAAATCCATGGGGGAACAAAATTTGGACGGACATAATTTTGTATCGCTTTTGGTTGGTGTGAACGATCAATACCAAGGAATTGATACGAGTACCTATCGGAAAAATTTTACTCTTATTTTAAATCGGTCTATTGAATTAGCTGGTGGGGATCAACGCAGAGTTTTAGTTATTTCCATTCCGGATTATGGTCTAACTCCTTTTGGGAAGCAATTATTAGATACATTGAAAGTCCGGAAAGAGATTGATTGGTTCAATGGAATAAACAAACGAATTGCTTTTCAAAATAAATGTTCCTATTTAGACATCACGGAATTAGGCAGGACGGAAAAAAATAATCCTGATTGGCTTGCTCAAGACGGATTACATCCCTCTGCATTGGCCTATCGTAAATGGGCTGAATTGATTTATGCGGGTTTTTGATAAGAAGAGAGAAGATAGAAGACGGGAAAAGAAAATGATGTAAGATGTATGAAGTAAGATGTAAAAGTTTCTGAAGTACAATAAAACGCGCTCGGCTGTGCCGAGTGTGTACTATGAATTGAACTTGTAGGTCAATTACAATAGGATAGTGTCGAGAAACCCATCTGGGCTTATTTTGTCAAATACTAAATTCTTCTCCTACATTAGCCTGAAAGGCTATAATTTGCATAACCTTGGTGCCTAAAAAAACC
>JBILRJ010000332.1:0-3324 GCA_044372695.1 Spirosomataceae bacterium | reverse complement strand
ATCCGGTGCCTTTGCTTTAACTTTGGGCGGTATACTTCCTTCATTTTCAGCGAAAAGTTATCAACAAATTTTAGGAGCTAACGAAAAAATTCGAGTGGCTTGTATGGGTGTTAATAGCCGGGGATTAGCCGTTGGTAAAAATTTCGCGCTTCAAAAAAATTGTGAGGTGCTGCATGTTTGTGATGTAGATAAGCGTGCCGCTGATATTTGCATTGATGCCATCCAACAAATACAAACCATAAAACCCAAAGCTACACCTGATTTTAGGAATGCTTTGGAGGACAAAGATTTGGATGCCTTGATTGTCACCGCTCCTGATCACTGGCATGCTCCTGCAGCCCTGTTAGCTTGTTCCGCGGGAAAACATGTGTATTTGGAAAAACCCTGCAGTCACAATCCCAACGAAGGAGAAATGTTGGTTAAATCGGCCGAGAAACACAAGCGTATTTTACAAATGGGAAACCAAAGGCGTTCTTGGCCCAATGTAGCTGCCGCGATCGCTGAACTCCATTCGGGCGTCATAGGTCGTCCGTATTTCGCCAAAACTTGGTACACGGCCAATCGTCCTTCCATTGGCGTTGGGAAGGAAACGGCGGTGCCTGAATGGTTAAATTATGATTTATGGCAAGGTCCAGCTCCTCGCAAAGCCTTTAAGGATAACCTAATTCACTACAATTGGCATTGGTTTTGGCATTGGGGAACAGGAGAAGCCTTGAACAATGGAACACACATGGTCGATTTAGCTAGGTGGGGTTTGAATGTGAAATATCCAAGCAAGGTGAGTTCAACTGGCGGGCGGTATATGTACCAAGATGATTGGCAAACCCCCGATACCCAAATGATTAATATGGAATTTGACAATAATTCCATGATTTCTTGGGAAGGTAGAAGTTGCAATGGAAAGTCCATTGAAGCCAACAGTGTGGGTGTTATTTTTTACGCTGAGCAGGGAAGTATGGTCATCGAAAGTGGCAACTCCTATAAAATTTACGACTTAAAAAATAACTTGGTCAAGGAGGTGAAAAATAATTCAACAGTAGATGCTCGTAATCTTTCTGATCCTTCTAAAAATTTAGATGCTTTACACATTCTCAATTTCTTTGATGGCATCCGATTAGGTACTCCTTTGAATTCAGATATCCTTAGTGGCCACCAAAGTACACTTTTGGTCCAATTAGGCAATATTTCGCAACGTGTGGGTCGATCTTTGGACATTAATCCCCAAAATGGACATATTTTGAAGGACAAAGAAGCCATGAAATATTGGTCACGCGAGTACCAACCTGGCTGGGAACCTAAAATTTAAGTCATGATGGAGTCAAGTGATTTATTAGCCAAGCAAGAAAGTTTTTTGAGTGATCGATTGTATTCCTTGGATGCCCTTCGTGGCTTTGATATGTTTTGGATCATGGGTGCTGAGGAGGTAGTACATGGACTTTCTGAAATGACACATGCTCCTTTCTTTGAAACATTTTCCAATCAACTTCGACATCCATCGTGGAATGGCTTTACTTTTTATGACCTTATTTTTCCATTATTTATTTTTTTGGCGGGAGTTTCAACTCCATATTCCATCGGTAAAGCTTTGGAGAAGGGAATTTCTAAACAAGTGCTTTTGAGGAAAATTCTTTTGCGAGGCTTTGTCTTGACGGTTTTGGGGATCATTTACAACAATGGCCTCGGCATTAGACCCTTGGAGGATGTGCGTTTTTCTTCTGTGTTAGGCCGAATTGGGATGGCCTATATGTTAGCCAATGTAATTTTTCTTTATGCCAAACAAGCATGGCTCATCTTTTGGTTCTCGTTTCTTTTAATCATGTATTATTTGATTTTGAAATTTACTTCCGCACCAGGTTTTCCTGCAGGAGATTTGACTATGCCGGGAAACTTTGCTTCCTACGTCGATCGAATGATTTTGCCTGGTAAACTGAGTAAAGGAATCCACGATACAGTCGGGTTTTTTAATCACATTCCTGCGATTTCCAATGCATTGGCAGGAATCATGGTCGGTTTATTTTTGAAGACAAAGGGAATCAGTGGGGATAAAAAAGCCTTGTATTTGTTAGCCTTTGGTTGTTTTTCTTTGCTAGTTGCCCAAATTTGGAATTTGGATTTTCCCATCAATAAGAATCTTTGGTCCAGTTCTTTTGTCATGCAAACTGTTGGCTTAAGTCTCCTATTGTTTGCCTTATTTTACTATGTCATTGATGTATTAGGCTACAAAAAATGGGCATTCTTTTTTCAGGTGATAGGAGTCAATTCGATTTTGATTTATCTTTCGGATAAATTCATTGATTGGGAATTTACCGCCAAACATTTATTTGAATGGCTTTATTTTTGGTCAGGAGAGTCTGGCTCACTCGTTGGTGCAGCTCTTTCAGTTTTAGTGCTGAAATGGCTTTTCTTGCGATTTTTATATCAGAAAAAAATATTTTTACGCGTTTAACTATTTGAAATTTTGAAAGTATACATCCATCATAATCCAAAAGAATTAGGGATTTCAGCTGGTTTAAGGGCAGCGGAATTAATCAAAAAAACCATTCAAGACAAAGGTTTTGCTAACATCATTTTAGCGACGGGCACGAGCCAATTTGAAACCATTCAGCAATTGATTCGGGATTCAGAAATTGCTTGGGATCGCGTTCAAATGTTTCATTTAGATGAGTACATTGGGCTTCCCATCACGCATCAGGCAAGTTTTCGTCGTTATTTGAATGAGCGCTTTATTTCTTTAGTACCCAACTTGAAAATCGGGCATTTAATTAATGGGGAACTTGATCCTGAGGAAGAATGTAATCGTTTAGGCGAATTGATTCTTCAAAATCCCATTGATGTGGCCTTGGTTGGAATCGGTGAAAATGGACATTTGGCTTTCAATGATCCTCCCGCCAATTTTGATACCGAAAAACCCTACATCGTTGTTGATTTGGATGAAGCTTGTAGAGCTCAACAAATGGGAGAGGGCTGGTTTGCTCAATTATCGGATGTGCCTAAACAGGCTATTAGCATGTCTATTCAACAAATCATGAAATCGAACCACATCGTTTGTTCTGTTCCAGATGAAAGAAAAGCGCAGGCTGTTTCCGATTGCCTTACGAAAGGAGTTTCTAATATGTACCCAGCTAGTATTTTGCAAAATCATGACCAATTGGATCTTTTTTTAGATACAAGTTCGGCCTCTCGTTTACCCGCTAATTATCAATAAGATGTCTGGTAGAATCAAAATTTTCAACGGCCAAATCATTCATCAGCAACAAATTCAATCGGGTGCTTGTCTTTTGATTGAAAATGGAAAAATTTTGGATGTGGCTCAGCAGGATGTTG
>JBILRJ010000331.1:0-3338 GCA_044372695.1 Spirosomataceae bacterium | reverse complement strand
GGATTTTCGGTTAAAGTTTTGCCGACTTTCCGCCCAGACAAAGCCATGGCGGTGGATGATGAATTAGCTTTCATCGAATACATGAATCAATTGAGTTCGGTGGTGGGTTATTCCATTTCCAATTTATCGGATTTCAAAAAAGCCATCCAAGATCGTCATGATTTCTTTCATTCGGTGGGTTGCCGCTTGAGTGATCATGGATTGGAGCATATTTATGCGGAGGATTATACAGAAGAAGAAATTGAACATATTTTCGATAGATTACACGCAGGAAAAACCATCAATAAAAAAGAAAAATGGCAATTTAAATCGGCCATGTTGGTGTATTTCGCGCATTTAGACCATGCAAAAGGCTGGACGCAACAATTCCATTTAGGAGCTTTGAGAAATAACAATAATCGACTTTTAGCAAGCTTAGGGCCTGATACAGGTTTTGACTCGATTGGCGATTTTGAACAAGCAAAACCTTTGTCGAAATTCTTAAATACTTTAGATACAACCAATCAATTGGCAAAAACCATTTTGTATAATTTGAATCCAAGAGACAACGAATTATTGGCGGCAATGATCGGTAACTTTCAGGATGGAACAATCGTTGGAAAAATACAATACGGCTCAGGTTGGTGGTTTTTAGATCAAAAAGATGGCATGGAAAAACAAATCAATGCCTTGTCGAACATGGGATTATTAAGTCATTTCGTAGGTATGCTAACAGATTCACGAAGTTTCTTATCATTCCCAAGACATGAATATTTCAGAAGAATTTTATGTAATTTAATAGGCCAAGATGTGGAAAATGGAGAACTTCCTGCAGACATGGCTTGGTTAGGCAAGTTGGTTTCAGATATTAGTTACAACAATGCCGCTCAATTTTTTAATTTCGATTAATCCATGAAAAAAATAGTTACTTTCGGTGAAATCATGGGGCGATTAAGTCCTCCAGGTTACGGCCGAATTACCCAAGCACAATCTTTAAATCTAACCTTTGGAGGTGGAGAAGCGAATGTTTCAGGAAGTTTAGCACATTTAGGTTTACCGGCTGCACACGTGACCCGTTTCCCAGATCATGAAATGGGACAAGCGGCTACGGAATATTTCCGCAAAGTGGGAGTAGATATGTCGCATGTGCAATATGGAGGAGAAAGATTGGGCTTATATTATACCGAATTTGGGGCAGCGATGCGCCCAAGCAAAGTGGTTTATGACAGGGCCAATTCTTCTTTTTCAAGCTTAGATCCCAAAGCATTTAATTGGGAAGAAATATTGAAAGATGCGCAATGGTTTCACTGGACAGGTATTTCACCTGCCATTTCTGCCTCCGCTGCGCAAGCAACGAAAGAGGCAATTGCCGTAGCAAATAAATTGGGAATTACCGTTTCCGCCGATGTGAATTACCGCAAAAATTTGTGGCAATATGGCAAAACCGTACAAGAAGTGATGCCCGATTTAATTGCAGGATGTGATATCATTGTTTGTGGAAAAGGAGATGCAGAAGACATTTTGAACATCGTTCCAGACGGTTCATCCAAAAGCAATTTTGAATCGATTTGCAAGCAAATCATGGCGCGTTTTCCTAACATCAAAAAAATCATAAACACCAAAAGAGGTCAAATTTCAGCCTCACAAAATACCTTGTCGGCTGTTTCATACGATGGCAAAAATTATCTCAAATCAGAAACAGTTGAAATAAGTCAAATCGTAGACCGAATCGGTGGTGGAGATGCCTTCATGGCCGGATATATTTATGGAAATATCGTTTTAAAAGATGAAGCACAGTCATTGGAATTTGGAGTAGCAGCATCCGCATTAAAACATACCATTGAGGGAGATATCAATTTAGCAAATTTAGATGAAATAGAAACCGTCATGAAAGGCGATTTAACAGGAAGATTAAAAAGATAATTATGGCTAGGAATTCATCCACAGTAGTTTACCAAAGAATTGAAGAAACTCCCATTGTTCCATTGTTTTTCAATCCCGATTTAGGCATTGCTAAAAACGTGCTAAAGGCTTGTTATGATGGAGGAATTCGGGTATTTGAATTCACCAATCGAGGGCAAGAAGCACCTCAAATTTTTGCCAAATTAATCGAATATGTGGAAATGGAATGTCCAGATTTAGTGCTAGGAATTGGTACTATTTACGATGCCAAACAAGCTGCTCAATTCATTGAAATGGGTGCAGATTTTATGTTGCAACCCTTTACTACTCCAGAAGTAGGCGAAATTTGTGGCAAACATGATATCCCTTGGATGCCCGGAACCATGACCTTAACGGAAATCAGAAATGCGGAAGTTTTAGGTGCTAAATACATCAAGATTTTCCCTGGAAATGTGGTTGGTCCAGCCTTTGTCAAAGCCTTGAAAGGCCCCATGCCCAATAGTAAAATTATGGTGACAGGCGGAGTAGAACCCAACAAAGAAAGTTTATCCACTTGGTTTTCCGCTGGAGCATCCGCGGTAGGAATGGGCTCACAATTATTCCCTCCAAGCTTAATCAAAGAACAAAATTATCAATCGATTTCAACAACCATTTCAAACCTTATTCAAACTTACCGAGAATTATAATTTCTCAACAAAACTCTAAACCATGGAAAAAATAGGAAAATACCGCTGGAGAATCTGCGCATTGCTTTTCTTCGCAACAACGATCAACTACTTGGATAGACAAGTAATTGGTCTATTAAAGCCTGTATTAGAAGATCAATTCAATTGGTCAGAGAAGGATTATGCGAATATTGTCATCACTTTTCAGGCAGCCTATGCCATTAGTTTATTGGGATTTGGTGGAATCATTGACCGAATTGGTACAAAACTAGGATATTCTATTTCCATTATTGTTTGGAGCATCGCAGCGATGTTACATGCTTTGGCAACTGGCACCTTGAGCTTCGCTTTCATGCGTGGTTTATTGGGCTTAGGAGAAGCAGGAAACTTCCCAGCGGCCATCAAAACCGTAGCAGAATGGTTCCCAAAAAATGAAAGAGCATTGGCTACCGGAATTTTTAATTCCGGTGCCAATATTGGTGCGGTAGCAGCACCCATTATAGTACCTTGGATTTTAGGCATTTATGGTTGGGAAATGGCTTTTGTCGTTACGGGTGCGATCGGATTTATTTGGTTGATTTTCTGGTGGTTATACTATGAAGTACCATCCAAGCATAAAGAATTAAGCAAAGCAGAATTTGATTACATCCATGCTGACATGGAGGCAAAAGATGAAAATCAAGAACCCGTTAAATGGGCTAAATTATTTGGATTCAAACAAACTTGGGCATTTTTCTTTGGCAAAATGCTAACCGATCCGATTTGGTGGTTTTTCCTTTTCTGGTTGCCTTC
>JBILRJ010000057.1:0-12691 GCA_044372695.1 Spirosomataceae bacterium | reverse complement strand
TGAATACGACC
This sequence comes from Spirosomataceae bacterium, assembly GCA_044372695.1. Classification (GTDB taxonomy): domain Bacteria; phylum Bacteroidota; class Bacteroidia; order Cytophagales; family Spirosomataceae; genus Aquirufa. The sequence continues at coordinate 12,680 of JBILRJ010000057.1, read as the reverse complement.
AAGCTGGTCAAGGTCCTGATTTGTAAAAGCAATTGATACTTCATAATTTTTCAGACTTCTTTCGTTAGGATTAAGCGTTGGCGATAAATGAAATTTTTATAATGAATGATCCCAATATTTTTTAGACATTAATTCGAATTATTTAGTAAACAATTGAATGGTGTAGTCCAATAATTTCTGACTTCCAGCTTCTCCATGCCCTGGAATGACCCATTGGACAGATGGATAGGCCTCTTTGACTTTTTGAACCGTTGCAGACCAAGCCTTCACATTTGCATCACCCAAAAAGCCTTGGGTCGCATTGATTTCCTTGATTAAACAACCTCCAAAAAGCACTTGTTCTTTGGGGAAAAAGGCGACAATATTATCCTTCGTGTGGCCTTCGCCAAAAAAGCGTAAGAGGACCTTTTCATTTCCTACCTTCAATTCTAGGGCTTCTATAAATCCTGTTTGAGGAACCACCATTTCATTTTGTTTGGCCAATTGAATGCTTAATTCATGGGCAATTGAAGGAATTCCTTGTGAATGAAATGCTTGTAAACCGCCTAAACAATCGTCGTGAAAATGCGTCGGGACGATGGCCTTTATTTGACAATTTAGTATCTCTTTTACCCACAAAATCAAAGCCTCGGAGCTTTTGTCATTGGTGGGTGTGTCAAAAATTACCACCTCGTTTTTATCTCTGATGAGCATCCCGTTGCAGGGGACTTTCCCGAAATCATTGGTTTGTAAATAAGATACATGAATGAAGGTATTTGGGCTGATTTGTTTAATCTGCAATTCTGGAGATTGGAAAACGATCTTTGGCTTATCCCTGTAGGAAGAAAGATATCTAACTCCTGCATTGACCCAAAAAATACCATGAATGAAAACGACTAAAAAAAGGTGTTTCATTGTTAATATGGGATGAAATGATGTTGAATTTGTCATTTAACACAAAGGTCACAAAGAAATAAATCTCCGTGACCTTGATGATAAAAAATAGCTATTGATTATTTAAATCCAATATTCGATAGCCCTTTGTGACTAATTTGGATAGCTTCTAATGGAGTTTCGTTGAAACAAGCATCTTGTTCTACGTAGTAATATTTCATACCAGACAATTTTTTGTTGGCCAAAATACGTTTGAAATCGATGCTTCCATTTCCAACGGGTGCAAAACGACCTTGCGCATCCATATCTTTTACATGCCAAATTTTGAAACGACCTGGGTAACGCTTAAAATAAGCCACTGGATCTGCGCCAGCCTTGGTTACCCAATATAAATCCATTTGGAAATTAACCAATTTAGGATCACAATTTTCCAATAAATAATCGATCACAACATTTCCGTCTGCGTCTTTTACGAATTCGAAATCATGGTTATGATACAAAAGCTCTAAACCTGCTGCTTTACATTTTTCACCTAATTTGGTTAAAATATCCGCCAAATTTTTAGCACCACCTTTCATTGCCATCTTTTTGTTGACATTATCAAAGTAAAACAAATTCATTGGGGGAACTGGAATGACAAAATACTTAAATCCAACTGCTTTCAAATCTGCGATTTGTTGATCTACATTCTCGAAATTAACCGACCCTTGGTGGGCAGAAATAGGCGTTAATTTCATTTCTTGTAATAAAGCTTTAAAGTCGGCAGGAGATAAATTATAAAATTTGCCATTGTTATAACCTGCTGATTCGATGTTCACATAACCTGCTTGTGCTACTTTTTCCAATGTTGCTCTTGCTTCTTTAGTCATGGCATCACGGACAGTGTACAAGGCCAAACCACCAAAAGGTTTCTCAGATTGATAGGACGTAAAAGAAAATAATGCCACAGCAAAAATAGCGGATAGCATCAAGAGGGGTTTGATAAACTTAATCACTTTCATTTTCATAATTGTCTTGTTTGGTAATTTAAAAAATCTAGTTACAATTTAGGAATTTGTTTTTTAAATTTCGCTTAAAGATTGAGAATTGATCTCATCAAAAAAGTTCCTTTTTGCGTTTAAACAAAAGAATAAACGATGTCCTAGATAAAAAACCGAAGTATAGACACCATTTGAGCTTTATATTCCGTTCGATTGCTGGCTTTAGCAAGGATGATTGGACAGAAAAAATCATTTATTAATTCTCCTTCATTTTGTTAATAAGACGTTTAAAAAAATTATCCTGCAAATTACTGTTTGGGTTGAATATAAGTTCGCATAATTTCCAAGCTAGTTCTTTTTAGGTATTCCAAATTTTCTTGGATTTCTCCATCTGTGGCACAATTTGGGAAAGGGGCCTCCTCAAGCCAACATTGAATGACTCCCTTTTTATCAAGTTTGGTGAAAACAAATACAGTTTTGGCAGCAGATATGCGACAAATTTTCATGCTGTTAGGAGATAAATCATTTACCCCGGATCTATCCACCATGACAATAACAGAAGAACCTTTAGAAAGAATGGATTTAGTTTTTAAAAGAACATAAGGTCCAGTTTTCATGGCAGGAAATTCGACTGCCATACCAAAAATGGAAATAGTCATTTGTTCAGAAGGATTTGCAGCAATGGCCACTTCAATGGGATAACCATTTTCAATCATTAACTTTATTCCTATCTCCATCAGAGGCAAATGTGTGGTACAATACAAAGTCCCCGAATTGATCCTTATTTGGTTTGAATTAAATTCATAAGGCACATGAAATGTAACTTTCGTTCTTTCCAACAAGATTAGCATTCTTTTAAACAATTTGAGTCGAATGCGCTCAAAATTCTCCGCTTCATTCTTAAACAAGAATTTCAAATATTTGGAGAATTGATAAGTCCTAAAAGTTAGCATGTACCAACAGGATGGTGGAGTCAATAAGACAATCGTCGCACAAAGCCGTTGAGCATTTCGGTTGAAAATACCGCCATGGTTATCGGAGATTTGATAAATGTTTTTAATTAGAACAATTTTTGAGAACACCTTTTTAAAATTGATTATTCGGCAATTTACTAATAATGTCATAGAGCTTTGTCATGCTTCTTTGAAATTATTCTTCAAAACATTGCACTCTCATAAGTGTTTAAATGAGACACAAAATTAGATATACATGGATTGGCTAGAAGAAAATGGAACTTTGGAAAAAACTTTTTTATTTCCTGACTTTTTAATTGCAATGCAGTTTATGCAAAAAGCGACACCCATCATTCAACAATTAAACCATCATCCCGATTGGCGCAACATCTATCACCGCTTAACAGTACGCCTGAGTACCCATGATGCGGGCAATGTAGTGACCGACAAGGACCTTGCGCTTGCAAAGGCATTGGATATTTTATTCGAAAAGGAATTTATTTAAATTGAACCCAAATGTCTCCTTGGCCTAAGCTTTTTGCTAAGCCTTTTGTCAAGGTAATATGACCTATTTTTGTGTACGAATAAGACGTTCGAAAGGATTTGTAAAAAATGACGAGGCAATTGTCGCCATACAACATAACATCACCTTCATTGATTTGATTGACTTGTTTAGGAAAAGCTACCAAGGGCATTTCGAGGAAAAAATACTTTTCATTGTTGTTCAGTTCTTTCATTTTAACACGGATGGGAAGTCTTTCTTGGAGTTCTTTGGCCGTCGAATTATTCTCCATTTGCAATTCAAATACTTTTGATTGAACTGTAATGGTGATTTTTTTATCCATTTGATGAAAATGCGAATTAAGAGTTGAAATTATCGTTAGGGTCGGTTCTAAACGTATGTTTAAAAGCGAATTTGAATTTACTATTTCCCTATTTCTTTTACAGAAATGCAATTTATTGGCTAATTCTTTTTCTTTGGCATTTCTTTTTTGAAAAAAAAGAAACAAAAAAACTTTTTTCTTTAGCTTAATCCAAGACGAATCTAATTGAATTATGAAATATGAGTTATGAATTTAAAATAACATCTCATAATTCATAATTTATCAGGCTGCGTTCAAATCTTTCGTTAGGATTAAGCGTTGGTCATAAATGAATTTTTTAACAAATGATGCCAATGTTTTTTAACCCTTAATTCGCATTATTAGGTATTAGTAACAGATAGAAACAGATGATTGACATTGATTTTATCAAACAACTGAACTTTTAACCGTGTAAATTGCAGGGGGTAAGGGGACGCATTACCCCTTAAAAAAAGAAAAATAAAATCTCTAATTGAAAACTGATATTCTTGATCAATTAACTGATTTTTTGAATGACATTTTCGGGAATCATTTTTGATTGAATGTTGTACCCATTGATTGGGTTTTCAACCCTTAATTCACATTGAAAGGAATTTGGGAGGTCTTTTGAGCGCACTTTTTCTGGAAAAGCGAAGTAAGAAAGCCAAAAACTCAAAAGTAGATAAACGAACATGGTAAAAATGGATTAAAGTGGGTTTTACTGATCAATGTCCTTGATTTTCTTGGCCGGAACTCCCCCTACAATGGTATTTGCCTCGACGTCCTTTGTTACCACAGAACCCGCCGCCACAATGGCGTTTTCTCCAACAGTGACACCCGGAAGTATGGTGGAATTTGCACCTATCCAGGCATTGCGCCGAATCAAAACAGCTTTTAAATCCAATGATTTTCTGTTAGATGGATGGATGGGATGGTTTTCGGTAATGATGCAAACCTTTGGCCCAATCAAGGCATCATCCTCAATAACAATTCCTCCTAAATCAAGAAAAGAACACCCATGGTTGATAAAAACATTTTTTCCTAGCACAATGTGTTTCCCAAAATTGGTATGAAATGGCACAAAAATGGTCGTACTTTCATCGATGGGGGAATCGATAATTTGGCTCAAGCGCTCTCTGATTAAGGCGACATCTGTAGAAGCATTCAAAGAAGGCATTAAACTCAATGTTCGATGTACGATATCCCAAACCTCCTTCATTTCTGGATGATCGGCTGAAATGATTCCTCCTTTCAACAATAATTCGAATTGGCTTTTGGGATTTAACATTTGAATGCATTTAATGTGAAAATAATTGCGCTTCGGTCAATGTGCTAAATTAAACAATTCCTTTGAATGTATTTTCTTCAAAGCTTTGCATCACCAGCATCTCCCATTCCTCTTCCAAACTGACACTTGGCCGAGACTTCCTGACTTTCGAATACCAATAATCGGCATTCCAAAGGTCGCCTTCCTAACGATGTAAATAGGCGTGTACCCACGCAGCATCAGCGCCAGGTAATTGGTCCACAAAATCATGCGCTTTATCCCAATCGCCCTTTGCATCGTACATAAGGGTCTTTAGTATGGGTGAAAAGTGTTTTCAGGCTCTATTTGGCCTAAAGATTCTTTGAATAATTGAAGCTCATCCATGGATTTATGATTCGTGATGGGCCACAAATTTAAAACAGAAAGTCCTTATTTCTGTTGATTACATAAGTCAAATGAGATATAAAAATTAGTATGTAAGTGTGCTACACCATAGATGCCTATTTACGTCCTATTAAAAAGCTGTCGGGAAAATCAAAATTCCGAAAAGGAGAATGATTTTTACTGATTAGATCTTCCTTTTTTAGTCGGAACAAAACTATCTAATTTAGCAGGAGCCTTAAAACTCCTGCTCGTATTTTTTCAAGAAATATATTTTAATTGTAATTTAGTTCTCAGGCGCTAGTAAATAACAACAAATTACATTTTCTCGTATAAAGATCTTATTTTTTCTTTTGTCATGGTATTTTTCCAATCAGTACCTAGAGCATTTTGCCAAAGAGGTTCCATGCCGTAAGCTACGTTAATCATTATTTCCCATTGTTCTTCTGTAAGACCTTTTGTAATACCTTTTGGTAAATCAATAGCATGCTTTTTTATCATTTCTTTAAATTCTCTTACTCCTTCAGGATAGTATTCTTCTAAATGATCAAATACAATACAGTTTCCAATTCCGTGTTTTGTTCCTAACATAAAAGAAAGTCCGTAAGACAGTGCGTGAGCAATCCCTACTTGCGAATAGGCGATACTGACACCACCATGCCATGATGCCATCATTAATTTTTCATCAGAATCGTTGTCCCAAACATCTTTTTTAAGATAGATATCTTGGCAAAGTTCTAAAGCTTTTTCGCCGTAACTTCTGCTAAATGCATTTAAAAAATGCCCTGTAAGAGATTCTATACAATGTATATAACAATCCATGGCAGTGTAAAATCTTTGCTTTACAGGAGCGTCTTTAATTAAATTAGGGTCTAAAATAACTTGGTCAAATGGAGTAAAATCTGAATTAATCCCTAGCTTTTTGGTTGGCCCTGTAAGTACAGTTGTTCTGCTTACTTCAGCACCTGTACCAGAAAGAGTTGGGATTCCAACGTGGTAAACGCCAGCATTTTTGATAAGATCCCAACCTTGGTAATCACTAGAAGGACCTTCATTTTTAATCATTAGCGCAACTGCTTTGGACATGTCAAGTACACTACCGCCACCTATTCCAATTACGCCATCAATAGTTCCTTGTTTGACGAGATTATCTCTAATCTCATCTACGTAAGAAGTTTTTGGCTCATGGGTTACATCTATAAATTCCAGAATATCATTTGCTTTAATTGGAATTTGATTAAGAAATTCAGCGTTATTTTCAAAAAAATAATCTACTAAAAAAACCATTTTCCCGTTACTAGTTCTTTTTGTTGAAATAATACTATCAAGCTGTGAAATTGATTCTCTTCCATAAATTATTCTGGGAACCATTGGAAAATTTCTGTAATTCGTCATTTAAATTAATTTTTTTTAAAATAAGTTATTGCATTTAATAAATCTTTTTCCGTATCTATTTCTAGCGTAAACTCATCGGTATAAACCATTTTTATTTTTTTACTTATTTCAAGATATCTTAGACACTCTATTGATTCTGCTTTCTCTAAAGGTGTTTGTGGTGTATTATAAAAATTTACAAGTGCATCTTTTCTAAATACGTAAACGCCAATGTGTTTGTAATAATTAATAGGATTTTCATTGTGTCTTATAAATGGGAAGGGCGATCGAGAAAAATATAGTGCAAAATCGTAAGTATCTACAATTACTTTTACGATGTTGGAGTCATTTATATTTTCAGTTACATCCACTTTTGTCATTAAAGAGGCTAAATCCACTTGGTTTGTGGAGTCATTTCTAAAACAATCTAAAAGTTTTATCATTGATTCTTTATATATTAGTGGGGTGTCTCCTTGGACGTTTACAATAATATCAGCTTCTATAACTTCGGCTGCCTCTGCGATTCTATCCGACCCAGAATTGTGTTCTTTAGTACTATAAAAAACTTTACCGTTTACGTTTTCTATTGCTTTACCTATTTCTTTGTTTTCTGTAACCACCCAAATATCATCAAATAAATTCAGGTTTTTTGCTGCCAAATAAGTTTGAACTATTACCGGAAAATCGCCTATTTTTTTCAACATTTTGCCAGGCAATCTTGTTGATTCTAATCTTGCGGGTATTAAACAAACTATTTTCATTCATTGAAACATTAATTAAATACGGCTTTCAACGATTTAGTGATTTTAGATTTTCTATTTTCTATCTCTTCCTCTGACCAATTTAGTTTTATTAAAAAAGAAATTGTTCTACACATTATTTGATCGGATATAGGAAAACCCGAATCTGTCCAGGTAGTAAATCCGTTTTTAATTTCATTACTATAAGGAAATGGCGCTTTTAACTCTTTTAAATGATCCCATTTTTTATAATAATGCCAATTATTTACAAACCAATAAAAATAAGAATCCAATCCTTCTTTTTTAAGTTCATCAACCAAGTTTTGAGCGGTATTTTGGTCAGGTGTTAATATGGATAGAAAAGATGCGTTCTCGCCTTCCATATCTCCAATATTTCTAAAACTTATTTGTGGAAATTTTTCAAATGATTCTTTAATTTGTTTTTTATGTTTTCTTTGAGTTTCTAAAATTTTATCAAGTTTAGCTATTTGCGCAACGCCTACTGCAGCGTTAAGCTCTGAAATTCTGAAATTAAATCCTATGTGAGGATGATTTTCTGCGCCTCTATCGTTCCCAATATGGTCATGCCCATGGTCTGTATAAGCTTGAATAATTCCGTGTATTTTTGAATTATTTGTAAAAACAGCCCCTCCTTCTCCACAGGTTATTGTTTTTACATAGTCTAATGAATAAGTACCCACATCACCAAAAGTACCCAATGCTTTCCCTTTAAAAGTAGCCCCTATAGATTGACAAGCGTCTTCAACCAGAAACAAATTATTGTCTTTACAAAATTCAGCTATTTTATCAATTTCTCCCATCGCACCACACATGTGAACCACCATAACGGCTTTGGTTTTTGGAGTAATCGCTCTTTTAATACTTTCAACATTTAATGACAGGCTTTGGTCTATATCTGCGAGAACGGGTACTGCTCCCACAGACAAAATAGCTTCAAAAGTTGCGACAAATGTAAATGTAGGCATGATAACCTCGTCACCACTTCCTATACCCAAAGCCGCTAACGCTATTTGTAAGGCTGCAGTGCCGCTTGAACATAAGTGGGTATGTTTTACATTGAGTTTTTTTGAAATTTCATTTTCCATTTCTAATGCTTTCCAATGACCATTTCTGGCTCCATCAAAATTGTAACGCATTAAAACTCCTGACTCAAGCACATCATTTACTTGTTTTTTTTCTTCAATTGAAAACCATTCAAATCCAGGCATTTTTTTAATTTTTGCAAAATTAGTGTTTTTAACATTTGTAAATTCAGGCAATAAATTAATTTTATAAATCACCACAATAAATTAATTTTATAAATTATAAAATATCGCCGTTTATGTTTGCATCCTAAAACGATGAATAAAATAAGTTTATTGTTTATTGTTTATTACTCGATTATTCACTCATGAAAAAAATCTCACACTATACTTATATGGTGCAAATTTAATGGGCTAAGGGATTTTGCTCATTCTTTCTAAAGATCGCACTTGGAAACATTAAAATTCAATTGGGTCATTTCTTGCATTAATTTCCGACCTTTCACGACAAAGTAAACATGTTCTGTTTGCCTATCACGAAATCCATGCCATCTCAATGTTGGTATATGGTGTAATATAAAATTCTATTTATTCGTTTGTTGTTAGGTATATTAACTGGCATAGGAATAATTAGTTCCTTAAAATAAAAACCTTCCCATTTAGTACAAACAAAAACACCTTTCAAATGAATGAAAGGTGTTTTTGCTACCCAGGTAAAAGAATTTTCTAATGCTAACTAATTAAAAATTTGACTTAACGCCCGTGTCAAAGTATAAACGAGTCGCGATATCATCTTTAGCACCAGATCCCATTTTAGATACTGCATCCGCAACGCCAGCAGGATTACCTGTTCTTTCAGCATTGACGAATGGCATTCTCTTGATAAACTCCCCTACAGGAATAATACCCCAATCTGGGCTAGAATCATTTTTAGCAACTGGTGGAATCTTTGGATATCCCGTTCTTCTAAAATCAACCCAAGCTTCTAAGGTATTGGTAAATGTATTAAGATACTTTTGAGTTATGATTTTCTCTAATTTTAACTCAATGTTGTCCGAATCATCCCAAGCTACAGTAATCGTTGAAGCAGCTTTATTGCTGTTACGAGGGTCCTTTGGATCCACATAATCAATTGGCTTGCTAGTTGCGTCTGCTAAATAAGCATCTACCCCTCCAGCACCCCAATCTTCAAAAGATAACTTAACGCCATTTTTGTAGTTTATTTCAGCAGAACCTGCACCAGCCCAACCTCTTAAAGCAGCCTCCGCTTTTAAGAATGCAACTTCAGATGCCGTAAAAGCACGTCTTGTTTGTGCACTGTTAAAATCATTAGATACTTTTGAATAAGGCACTTTATCCGCTTTAGCTACATTGTATGAACCGTTACGAATTCCTTTGTAAGGATAAGCAGGATGGTCGGCAGCTAATGAAACGTCAGACACTGGATGGAAATATTTTGAAATACGATTGTCTTTCAAACCTACTAAAAAAGATTCTATAACTCCACCCATACGAGTGTCATCCCATTGCCAGCTAATTTGTGCAACTGGCATAATGGTACCGTTCAAAGAAACTAAGAAGTTTTCAGAATTCGAAGTAATTAATCCAGCAGGATCAGCCATTGCTTTTTCTCCTTCTCTTTTGGCAAGTGCAGGATCTACTTTAGATAAACGCATAGCTAATCTTAGACGCATGGAGTTTACTACTTTCATCCAAGCAGAGATATTTCCTTTATAGCTAGGGTCAAATTTAGCAAAACCTGTATAAGATTTATTCGCTGCAAAATCCGCTTGAATTTCATCTAATTGTTTGAAAAATTGATTGTACAAATCAGCCTCTTTATCATAATTGATTACAGGGGTAGTTGTGCCATAATTGGAATAAATTACTGGACCGTGATAAGCAGACAATTTAGAAATTGACATGATTCGAATTAATTTTGCCCATGTAGCAAACAAGGGTAATTTGTTCTCTTCTGCCAATCTAATTACTTGTCTTGAAGGTGACATCACATTATTATAAGTCCGGCCCCAAAAAGAGTTCCAACGAATGTAATAAGTGGTGTTGTTTACGTTACCAACAAAGTCAGTAGGTGTATTCATGTAACCCATCCAAGAATCATGCAATAAATCCTCTTCAATTTGACCACCAAAAAGGTTTAACAACATCCCAGAAAAAGGAGAACCTACTAGGTTAAAGTCTTGTTTCAATAACTCATCAGAAATTTGATTGGGATTTTGGTTAATTTTCTCAAATTCATCAGTACACGATACTAGCGCAATCAAAAACAGTGACGCAAATATGATATTTTTCATAATAAAGTAATTTTATTTTGTTTTTAAAAAGTTAATTTGACGTTAAAGCCTACTGATCTAGTGGAAGGCATGCTAAATACATCATTTGACTGTGATCCATTTCCAGTACTCATTGATTGTTCAGGATCAAACGGTGCCTCCTTATAGAAGAAGAATAAGTTTCTTCCTACTAAAGAGAAAGTAGCGTCTTTGATTGGGAAACCAGCCTTTTTAACTTTTAAGTTATATCCAACAGCTAATTGCGCTAAACGTATGTTAGTTCTAGAAAAAACATATGGTTCCATGATTTTATTTCTATCACCGATGGCTGAGTAATAAAGAACTGGATCAATTGAAGTAACAGGAGTACCCGTACTTGATACAGCGTTTATTGGAATTGTTGCATTTGCTCTCGCATCAGCCGATCTTTGACTAGCGCCATAAGAATCTAAGAATGCTTCTGTTTTAGAGAAGGCAACTCCACCAAATTTTCCGTTAACAAGAACGCTAGCAAAGAAATTTTTGTACGAAAGGTTATGATTCCAACCTGCAATTAAATCAGGATTAACATTACCCACTTTTTCTTGCTTGGCAGCTTTAGTTGGAACACCAGCAGGACTTAAAATAATTTGACCAGCAGAATTTCTGTTGAATTTGAAAATATATAAATCTAGGAATGATCCACCTGCTTTAATGATAGAAGCAAAGCCTTCATCATCACCACCCACTTGATAGTCTGGATTAGAAGCAATTAACTCTACTATTTCGTTTTGGTTTCTAGACATGTTAATGTTTGTCCTCCAAGAAAAATTATCCGTTCTAATGGGTTCCGCATCAATAGTTAACTCAAAACCTTTATTTACGATTTTACCAGCGTTTACAAAGTAGGTAGAATATCCTGAACCAGAAGGTGCAGCTAAAGAAAGGAATTGATTTGTACTAGTAGAATTGTAATAAGTCATATCTAAACCTAATCTACCTCCAAAGAATTTAATTTCAGCACCTATTTCATTACTAGAAATAGTCTCAGGCTTTAAATTAGTAAAAGGCACTTGATTATTACGAGTTATCCCTCCAATCCCAGTTGGACCACCAGCGCCGCCGATTGAGTTCCAAGGATTAACCACATTGTAAGGAACCTCATTACCTGTCATGGAATTAGATGCTCTTAGTTTTAAATACGATATCGCTTCAGGTAATTGAACCATTTGACTCACAACCGCAGATAAACCGAAGGAAGGATATAAATAAGATTGGTTTCCGGTTAATGCTAAAGTAGAAGCCCAGTCATTACGAGCTGACACATCTAAAAATAATACTTCCTTGTAACCAATGTTTGCACTTCCGAATACACCTTGCTTAACCGTTTTATTAAATGTCTGGTTAAAAATCACATTATAAGGCATATTTGAGAAAGAGAAGAAATTAGGGTATTGTAATGGAATCGTACCGTTAGCTACATTCATACCGTCGTTAAAAGTATTTTTTTGATAACTAGCTCCTAACAAACCCGTTACACTAAGGTTGCCAAAGTTATTGTTATAAGTTAAGATTCCGTCTGCATACAAAGATTGATCCTTGTATTTTGTATAGGCCCAAGAACCATTCGGACTTACACTTACGGAGTTACCACCAGCAGCATATCTATTATCATACAATACATCATTGTAATCAATATTGGCTCTTGTTTCAAACTTTAAATGATCCATAATGTCATAAGACAATTTCACATTCGCAATGACACGATTATTCGTTGCTAATTTTGAGTTGTTATTTAATTCAAAATATGGATTGTTTTGAAACTCGTAAGTTGAGTACCAGTTTTGCTTGTAAAGATTTCTGCCTGCATCAAAAACTTGGTAATTTGCTTTGTAAGAAGCAAAATCCTTATCACGAGCAAACGTATACAAACCTGTAAGTGGGTTGTTATAAT
>JBILRJ010000056.1:0-12777 GCA_044372695.1 Spirosomataceae bacterium | reverse complement strand
AGTAAGTTGGATAATTATATCAGTAAAATGTTTCTGGAATAAATTCCGAATTATCAATTTTGAGGAAAAATATCCCGAAATGAAACGAGAAAATATTCTTCAAAAAAAGGCATTTATTTTTGCCATAAATTGTATTACTATTTGCAGAATTATCAGTAAAAGAGATAATGAGTATATTATTACAAAACAGTTAATTAGGGCCTCTACTTCCATTGGAGCAAATCTAGAATAGGCAATTGGCGGATTTTCGAAAAACGAATTTAATTTCAAATTATCAATTGTTCACAAAGAAGCTCTTGAATCTCGTTATTGGATTCGACTTCTTAAAGAATTAAATTTTTTGGATCAACTTCAATCGAATAATTTATTGAATGAAATTGAAGAAATGCTGAATATAATTGTAGCAAGCATTCATACATTGAGATGAAATAACAACAAGTAAAATCCCCATTTTCTCTCTCCCCGTTTTCTCTCTCCCCGTCTTCTCTCTCCCCGTCTTCTCTCTTCTCTCCCGTCTTCTCTCTTCCATCTTATGTATAGATTTTTTGATTTACTATACATAAGTAGCTGCATTTGTATAGAAATTGCTAAAAACTATGCATATGGGGTCTTGGAAATTAGAAAAACTGCCATTTTCAATTGATTTTGAAACAAAAAAAGTGTTAAAGGCATTGCCCGCAGCTCATTTTGCATTAGCTGAACTAAAAGGAATTGCGGCTTCTATTCCCAATCAGCATATTCTTATCAATACATTGGGCCTTCAAGAAGCTAAAGACAGCTCAGCCATAGAAAATATCATAACTACCCATGATGAATTATACAAATCTGAATTATACCATGGTAATTACAATTCTTTAGCGGCTAAAGAAGTTCAAAATTACATTGGTGCTCTAAAGAAAGGATTTGAGTTAATCCTTGATAGAGCTTTACTTACCAATAATGCGATCCTGCAAATTCAAGAAGTGTTAGAAGAAAAAAAGGCAGGATTTAGAAAACTACCTGGAACGGCATTGAAAAATGCTGCTACTGGAGAAACGATCTATACTCCACCGCAAAATTATGATGAAATCATTGATTTGATGGCAAATTTGGAACAATATATGAATAACGCAGAAATGCAAGATGTGGATCCACTGATTAAAATGGCCATTATTCATTTTCAATTAGAAAGTATTCTCCCTTTCTATGATGGAAATGGACGAACAGGAAGAATCATTAATATATTGTATTTAATTCTAGCAAATCTTCAAACATTGCCCATTTTATACCTAAGTAATTATGTTATTAGGCACAAATCGGATTATTACAGGTATTTACAAAAGGTGCGCGATGAAAACCTATGGGAGGATTGGCTCATATTTATGATCACAGGTGTAGCGGAAACTGCCAAAGAAACAACTAAGCTAATTCTTGAAATAAAAGATTTGATGCAAATAGTCAAACTGCAGCTTAGGAATAATTACAAATTCTACAGCCAAGAATTATTGAATAATTTATTTAAACATCCATATACAAAAATTGAATTTGTGGTAGATGACTTAGGCGTTTCTAGGCTTACCGCAGCTAATTATCTCAATACATTAGCCAAAGATGGCATTTTAAGAAAGGAAAGATTGGGAACAGGTAATTATTATGTTAATACCGCACTGGTTGAACTACTCATAGATAGATAGTTTAAATTACAAAGGCTATTTCTTTTTCGCTCTCATCAGCTGCTCCATGGAAATGGCGATTGGTTTACAACTCTTTCACGTTCACAAAACGAAGGGGAATAGGTATTTTCTTAGCTTAAAATAGATGATATATTTATCAAATTCTTGATTATTCTAAACGAAAATATTATTCAAAATCTAGTTGTAAAGTTTAATATTGTCCGTAAATTTGTCCGTGTCCGCAAAAATGTCCGCAATATGATAAATGTAAAATTCTACCTAGATAAAGCTGATAAGAGCAAGAAGTTTCCTATACACCTTGTTATTAGGCAAAAAGATGTCCAAGTCAAAGTTGCCACTGGACAGAAAATTTTCAAAAAGGATTGGGATAACAAAAACCAAATTGTCAAAGAGTCAGAATATACTTATAAGTCTATAAACAAGTTCTTATTGTTTTTAAAGCAAGAAGTAGAAAAATATTTTGAAGCAGTTCCACATTCTCATTTTACAGATAAAAAAGTAAAAGAGAAGATTTTATCCTTGGTAAATAGTCGAAAAGAGAATACGGATGTCAAAATGATAGCTGATCCTAGTGCTGAATATGAAGGTAAAACTAAAATTACATTTTTAGATTTATTTGCAGGAGCCGGCGGATTTAGTGAAGGTTTTTTGCAAGCTGAGTATGAAGATAAGTATTATGATTTTTTACTGGGAAGCGATATTAATGAGAATTGTGAATTAACACACCTTGCTAGATATAATTATCAACTTGGAATGGATGCAGAGTTTTTACGTCAAGATATAACTGAACCTGATTTTTTAGATAATCTATTAAAGAAAATTAAGGATAATAAAGTTGATGTTATATGTGGTGGCCCCCCTTGTCAAAGTTTTAGTTTAGCAGGTAAACGTAAAAAATTTGATAAAAAAGATGATTTGTTTGCTCACTATTTGAATGTAATTAGGGTGCTTCGACCCAAGTATTTTGTAATGGAGAATGTAAAAGGAATTCTTACAAAAGAAGGTGGTAAAATTAAAGAAATGATTTTACAAGAAATTAAATCAATAGTTGATTTAAAAGAATTTCATCAAATTATTTATTTTTTAACAAAACTTAAAAAAGTAGAAAAAGAAAAGTCATTTACTCTAGATTGTTATAATTTGAGAATGCAATTTGAATCAGCCAATGAAAAAGAGCTGGAGAAATTGAGGGAAAATTATGTTCAAATTATTGAAAATAAATTTCGTATACTAACTCCTAAAATTGCTGATTACAAAACAAGCAAAACAGATGTAAATATTAGCACCATTCGTCACGGCTTTAATTTGCTAAAACGAAGCAAAGAACTGGCTTATGTTAGAAAGAAAGTAATTTTAGAAAAGGCGCATAGCGATTTGGACAATGATTTTTTTGCTGAAAAATTTGATTCCTTCTTGACTTCAATTGAATCGGATTCGATAATTGAGCAGATTCATCAGGCTTTTAATAATTTAAGGCCTGCAAAAGCCTTTCAAAATGAAATAGCAGAAATAATTGAGGCTTTAGAAATTTATAATTATTCTTTCGAGGAATGTATTCAAGGGCTTCAACCATTTGTTAATAGGTTAAATGCGGAAGCAGAATTTGATGAAATATTGTCTCACATTAGATTATATAATATTGACCAACCATTTGTTGCCTTGGCATCAAACTATGGAGTTCCACAAAACCGAGAAAGAGTTTTATTTATTGGTTGTCGTAAAGACCAGAAATTGGTTAAAGTAATACCCCCAACCGTTACCGAAAAAGAAAAAGTTACAGTTTTCGAAGCTTTATATGATTTAGATTTTGTGGGTAATGATGAAGAAAAATTTGATTATCAAAAAATTGATTTAAAAGCAAAATACAACGGTTCAACTCGAAAAATGCTTACGTTATTAAAGAAAAGAACTATTGATGGAAAACCTGAGGAAAATAAAGGCTTAACCTATGCTGAATGGTCTAAAAAGGGTAGGTTAAATGGTCGATTTACTAACACGAAAAATCCTTTTTACGTTAGAAATTTCGAAGAGTTAGAAAATACATTGTCTCATATAGTTGCGCCGTTGCACAATCATAAAACAAGTAAACAAAATGATGATGTAATAAAAAGATTGGATGTGATTTTACAAACTGGCGATTACGATTTAGCCAAAAAAGAATTGAAAAAAATTGGCTTGGATTCTGAAAAAAGAAATTACAATGTTCTAAAAGCCGATTCGCAAAGTCCAACAGTAATGACAATAGCTGACGACTATATTCATTTCTCTAATCCAAGAGCTTTAACGGTCCGAGAAATGGCACGTCTACAATCATTTGATGATTCATTTGTTTTTCAAGGAAAGCGTTCAACCGGCGGAAGTAAAAGAAAATTTGAAGTTCCACAATTTACTTTAGTTGGAAACGCAGTTCCACCATTGATGGCCAGAGCAGTAGCTTTGGAAATTTTAAAAAATATAAATTAGCAATTGATGAGACACTTAACCACCTTGGAAATAAATAAGATAAAACTTTTAACTGAGAAATCTGTTGAACTTTGTCTGATTGAACCAACTGGAACTGGACTTGAAAAGTCGATTATGGATGCTACAGGATCGGTAAGAACCTATTTGAAAGCAAATAATATTCATGATTTTGAAACGCAGAAACAAGGGCCAGAAAGTAAAATTCAGATTACTTCATTTTTAATTTCTACTGATGGATTAGTCAATTCAGTTGCTTCCTTATATCGCCCGAATACTAAAAAAGGTGATCCTAGAATTTGGTTCAAAGCATTAGGGTCTTACTCAAAGGCAAACGATATTTTAGGCATTATTGCTTTTGATAGTAATTTGTACGTTTTGAATATTACACAACTGGATTTACACCAGTTAATTGAAAGCAAAATATCGAATCCGCTTAAGGATTTGGTTAATGAAATAAATCAAATTTCTAATCTAGTATCGGAAGAGCTATTAATGCTTTTAAATAAAATTTCCGCCAAAGGACCTGTTCCTGCAATGTTACAAGCAGATACAGCAATTGGAAGAACTCTAGAAACTCTTTTAGGAATTGATATAAATTCGTCCAAAAAACCAGATTACAAAGGCATTGAATTAAAATCTTATCGAGATAAAAGAGGTAATCGAAAAAATCTGTTTGCGCAAGTTCCTGATTGGAATTTAAGCAAGTTCAAAAGTTCTGCCGAAATTTTAGAAGTTTTTGGATATAGTCGGGGAGAAGATTTTAAATTGTATTGTACTGTTTCTACTCTTGTCAGAAACTCACAAGGTTTAAAATTGAAAATGGATAACGAAATTAGTCAGCTTATTGAAAATTCTGATAAAGCTAGTTTTGGAGATTTTGTTGTTTGGGGATTAGAAACTTTACACAAACGTTTACTTGAAAAACATAATGAAACATTTTGGATTGCAGCCGACTCTGTCACCATTGATGGAAAGGAACATTTTCAATATAAGAAAGTCGAGCATACTAAAAAACCGATTGTCTCTCAATTCGATATATTATTAGAGCAAGGAATTATTACACTTGACCATTTAATAAAAAGAAAGCCATCTGGAAGCGTTGTCGAGAAAGGACCCATTTTTAAAATTAAACCGAACGCCTTGAATATGTTATTTCCACCTAGTCAAATATACGATTTGTTGACGAAGTAAAGTTGAGTTCAAAGTTTGCTTTTTATAAAATCTATTTTACATTTTGATTTAAGTTAGGTATTGGAAAATGAAATCTTTGAGCTAAATAATTGTTTAAATCTAAAAAGAATTAAAAAAAACCGAATAATTTAAGATAAATTCAACTTATATGCCCCTCAATTGTGTAGTTTGCATTCGTAAATTCGGTAAGTAATTCAGATTCAGAATAACAATATTCTTTTCTAAACTCAATTTTTTGATTGATATCAAAATAATAGTATTTATCCATTTTTTGATAAATCAGCCACGTTGAAGTTAAAATACCATTTCGTTTTTCAATCTGTAAGCCGATTGAATTACTATTTTTTAAATTATCAATTATTTGCTGAATGTACATAATAGTAACTATTTAGGTTGTTTACTCGTCACTTCAAAGCTATTCGGAGAATGGTCTTTTTTTAAGAGAAGCAATGAAATAAATGGAATAAAATTTAATGGTAAAATCAGCTTTTTAGCGATAAATAATTGGATGATTAGTCCTACTATTGCCATTCCAATCAAAAAGCCTAAACCCAATTTATACGTAACGCTGGCATTGACCGTAAAAGTAATAACATCACCATTTTTCAGAATTACCTCTTTTTCAAAAGTTGTATTTTCATTTTTGATCTGAATGGTATTTTTACCACTTTCAACAGTAAATATTTGGCGGTTATTTAAGTAATCTAGTTCAGCGTGGATTCCATCGTTTAGTAGGATTTCATACTTATTGCTTCTATTATAAATCCCAGTGCTTTTTGACATTCTCACAATAATTTTACTTTCTGGCATGTTTATTGAATTAGGGGTTGTTTACTTTATATTGCCAAGCTTTTTAACAATAAAATTTTAATAAAATTTAAGTAATTCACGGAGCTAAATTTGGAGGGTTTTGAATTATCAAACTTTACACCATCTTTGAGTTTAATACTCAAAACGCAAAGCATTAATTAACCACTGATTCGCTAGTTTCTTAAATGTGTTGTTAGCGGTTCGTTCTTCTTTTATCAAACAGTGTGTCATATTGCAATGTCTTTATGTATTAGCTTGCAAGCTATTTTGATTTTTTTCGCGTTGGATTGTGTGAAAGCAAAAAAGCAAAAATGCCTGCAAAAGCGTTGGCTTTATCCGACTTGATTTTCTCTATACTGGTCTTTAATATTAGCGTGCCAAAACTTACCAAGTGAACCAGCTTTAAATTCATACCATAAGCTTTCTGGAAAGTCGTAATACTGCCAAACAGCACCAGTGCTTTTAAATTCAATTTCTAATGTTGAAGTATTAGGGTCGTATCCAATACTTGTAATCATTGATGATTCTACATATTCTCTGTCCATGTTTTTAAAATTTTTGTTGTCTAATTCTTGTTACTACTACTTTGTAATTTTCTGTATTTGCGGGATGTGCTTCTTGCCATTTCTCAACTAATTTAGGGTCGTCACTTGTCGGACTTGGAACATTGAGTTTTAGTCTAACTCTTGAAGGTATTTTTATAGCTTCGCCAACGATAATTGCTTCACCTATTCTTAAAGATGGCAGTAAGTCAATCAGACTATTTAAGTTGTCAGGTGCTAAAGATTTTACAATTGATTGGTCGCCTGAATTTGTCAAACGCAAAGCTATAAATGTGCCTACTTGTGCTAAAATGGTTTCTGAAATTTCTGTTGGTCTTTGAGAAATTACCAAAGCTCCTAAACCAAATTTTCTACCCTCTTTAAATACCTTTTCAACAGCTAATTTTGAATAACTGTTATTGTCTTTTTTGTTTAGATAGTTATGGGCTTCCTCATAAGCAAGCAGCAAAGGTCTATTTTTACCAGTGTATGTTTCGTCTCTGCCCCAAAACATACTATCATAAATAAAACGGGTAATAAGTCCAACTGTAATGTCTAAAACTTCAAAAGGCACACCACTTAAATCAAGTATTGCCAGTTTTTTTTCGCTACCAATCCATTCGTTAAGTAGGTTATGTAAGTCTTTTGGTGAAGTTGCATCTTTAAAATCTCCTGGATTGAACAAAAAATCATATCTCGAATCTTTTAGCCTTGAAAGAATTTTTTTCTCGTAGGAATAAAAGTCATTGTGCTGTGTTTTAAAAGGAGAAGCGTTTGTAGCAGTTGATAAATGAGAAGTGAATTTTGCACCAACTAAGTTTTCGCAATCGCCTTCGTTTTCAATTACTGCGTTATCTCTTGTTTGCTCATCTTTTTTAGTTGTTGTAAAACTTGCATTTAACCACCAATTCATTTCGTGCCAAAGTTTTCTTGCACTAAAAGGAATTGGTGAATCTGCGGTCACAAAATCAGGATTGATTACACCAGCTTTTAAAGCACAATTTACCTTTTTTAAATTGGTTACTAATTCTCTGAACAATCTGTAGTCTGGTTTTTGGTCGTCAGTAGGTTTTGCACCAACAAGAAAATAAGCTAGCTCATCAAAACTCATTAACCAAAATGGGATAAAAAGGGGATTTGCATCCTCATTGATTTTGAAAACCTTTGCATCAGGAAATGCACTTGAATATTCTCCGTGTGGGTCAACCAATATTACTCTTGAGCCTTGGTAACCGTCCAGTATAGCTTTTAAAATACTTACTGTTGTATTTGATTTGCCACTGCCCGTAGATCCTAATATGGCAAAATGCCTTAAAACAAGTTTGTGTAAGTCAGCATAAACACTTAAATTTTCAGATGACGAATGCTTGCCGATTTCTATTGAATCAGCATCTTTTTTACCATAAATATTGAAAAGGTCTTTTTCAATTACAATGTGAACCTCATCATTTATAGTTGGGTAAGTTCCAATACCTTTTTCAAAATCATCATCGCCAATTTTCTCTCCAACTAGTTGAACGGTCAAAAATCGTGAACCAAAATTATACTTTAGATATGCTTCATCTGTTTTGTTTGGTGTGTTGCTCACGGAAGAGACAATTCCATAAATTGTAATATTACCTATTGGAATTTTAATGAAAGTTCCAATTTGTCCTATTTTGTAAAGTCTTCCGTTGATGATAGGTGCAGCCGATGGAATATCGTTAGAAACTTCTACTTCAACAGTTCCCGAATCAACACGAATGATATGTCCCAAATATGTTATTTCGGTTTTCATTTTACGATTGTATCTATTGCTTCCTTTTTTCCTGAATTGATAATAAGGAAATTTACTAGTTCATTAAAGTCGCCAAGTTTAAATTTACTGTCTTTTTCATCCCAATAAGAATCTGCTTTTTCATTAGGCTTTAAGTCAGATAAAATGTATTCCCATTCTCCAAGGTTTCCGTTTATTATTGCTTTTTTAGGTCCGAAAACATTAAGGTTCATATAAGAGGAAGTTTGTTTGTGCAAACTTTCTACTTCTGAATCTTGGAAGAAAAAAACCAAGGCTGTTAGGCGATTATTTTGTCTTAAACAGTTGAATATAATTTCGTTTATGTGTTGGTCGGAAAAAGAGTAACCTGTGAATACAAATAATAACTCACCGCTTAAAAGATAATTTTTAAGCCTGTCGAAATAAGCAATGAATGGTTGCTTTTTCGATGAATCATATTTCTCTTTCGATGGATAAATAACTAACTCATTTTCCTCCTTTTTGATGTTTTCAATTTTACCAATTCGGATTATTTTTTGTGCCTTTGTTTTAGGGTCTAATTTCCAAAACCAACTTAATGAACCGTGGATTTTCCAAAGTCTAATCCAGTTTTGAGTTAAGTCGTTTTTATTTACAAACTGGTCAATGCTTTCTTGCCAGAAGAATGGCTCGTAAGAGCCAACAAAACCGTCAAAGTATGGTATTTGGCTAGCCTCTAATGATTTTTCAATTATTAGGTCATAGTTAGTAGTAAAAACTTCTTTAGAGAAATCACGATTTAAAAGGCTAAGCCAAGCAAAAAACTTTTTGGTTTTTTCAATGTCAGCTTCGGCTTCTTTTTCTGCTATGATGTCGTAAATAATTGTGCATATTTCTTTGTCAAGCAACTTTGCTGATTCTCCAGTTACGCCCTCATATTTTTTATTGTCTTTTTCGCCTGTAATCTCTCTTATTCTACGAATATGATTTAATATATCTTCAATATTTACTTTACGGTTAGTATTTGCGGTTTCTAAATCAGTTTTCACAATTTTAAAATTCGCAAGAAAGTCACTAGTCAATTTTGCTTCAATGCCTGTTGTAAGTTGCTCAACATTTGGAATTTTCAATGCACAAGATGTTCCTGCACCAAAAAAGAAACCAACATTTTTCGAGTATGATAAATGTGTCTTTAACTCTCTAACTTCTCTTATTACGTTTATTTTTTCCATTGATTTTTCTCTGTCTTGTGAATATGATTATTGTTCCCCTTATGCAGTAGGGCAAAAATAAATGAGGTACAACTGTGTGTCGGCTTATGGGCAGTATTGCACCACTTTGATTTTTGTCGAAGCGTTGGCTTTACTTTTCATTTTTGTCTGTCTGTTTAATTAGGTTGAAATGTCATCCTTAGAATGACCGCTAACGTTTTGGTGCTTTGCGCAGTGCGGATTTCGGAGCACAAAACTGTCTGCAAGCACTGAACTTGATACGAAGTCCAAAGCTTCATTTAAGCACTGAACCCGCGTTAGCAGTAGGCATTTCTTTATTCGCTAAATAAGTATTCAAAAAAGTCTTTCTTTTGGTCATTAGAGTTTAAAGCGAATTGTTTTAAATGATGATATTTTCTCTCAGGTGTCTTTTGAGAGTATATTCGTGCTCGGGCTTCATAGGTGTTGATTTCCATAGAAGCGTAGTCAAAATTTGTTTTGTAAATTTCTTCATAGGATGAATAACCAAGCGAAGGGAATTTTTCTCGGTATTCAATATTAAGGTCAGTTTGAAAATAATTAATTAATGCAGCTTCAAAAACAGTTATTTCTTGTGATTCTGGAATTCGTTTCGCTGCGTTATTCTTTAATTTTAGCAAATTCTCCAAATTGAAATGACTTCTGTCTGTGTCCACACTAACAACTGCGGTCGCCAAGTCTTTTACCGAATAATTTAAGCCGATAACTAACACTTCCTCTGAAGTCCCTTTTTGTATAATGTCTAAAGCAATCTTTTGTAATTTTTCGTGATTTGTAAGTCGCTTATCTATTTGTCGCCTTTTGTTTCTACCGTAAGATTGTCCAATATAAAGCACTTCTAAGTCTGATGGTATTGGATTTTTTTCTTTGTCACCAATCATATCATCTGTTCGATGAAAAAGAAAATTAATAACAGTATAACCATCAAATTCAATATTTTTATGTTCCTTGAAATCAAGGATGTATTTGTCATTTACTGATTTGTGTATAAAAATATCTTTAGAATGCTTAACTGGAATATATTCTTTTTCGTGTTTATCATTCAATAAATAGAATCTCGTTTCGTTAAAGCGTGAATTGGCATCACTGCAAGAGTCAAAAAATAGTTTTTTTCTTTTACAAATGATATATAAATGAAAATTGCTATTTCTCATAAATTTTTTAAATTCTTTCATTTTAAATTGAAGAGGATTAATCGTAAATATTTGATTAGAATAAAATGTAAGTCCAAGTTTCCAAGTCATTGTTCTATTTTTTTGTTGTGTCTTTTATGCTTGCTGCTAACTAGCATATAGGCGAAACAAACTTTCGCTTATACACCCAGTATTGGGTAGAACAGCGAAGATTTATTCTCTTTTTACATTTTAAAATAGCCCCAAAACCAAGAAACATAAAACCTCCAGGTTTTAAACCTATTGAAAAATCCTATACTATTATCTGATTGTATCACCCAACAAAAACAGGGCAGTCCGGAGGGGACTTGTGTGCGCTATTATTGGTTAGGGATATAATTTCCATAAATATAGGGAAAATCAGTTAACTGATAAATATTAATTGTGTTATTTAATACAAATAGGTACAGATTTTTATCCTCTCCTCTTAATTTTTAAAATTATCAATTTACTGATAAAATTTCCTGTTATTACAAGTAAAATTTCCTATTTTTGTGGGTAATTAATCAATCATAACCATGGAAAAGTCCTTCATTCGTCCAGTTCCTTATGCCCATTCTGAGGTAGAAGTCTTGCAATTTTTGGAGGATGTGGATGTGAATTCTAGCTATGTGAATGTACTAAAAGAATCTTCCTTGCTAACAGATGAATTGTTGTCTGATTGCCTAGATGTAAGCGTGAAGACTTTTCGGACCTATAAAAACACTCAACAATCCATCAGTTTTTCGCTCAAGGAACACATCGTGATGTTGATTTCTCTGTTTCAGCACGGAAATGTGGTTTTTGGTTCAAGTCAATCGTTTGAAAATTGGCTGTTCAAAGAAAACCTGCTGCTCTTTAATAAAAAACCCAGCCATTTTTTGAAATCGGTCAGCGGTATTCGCTTGATAGATGACCGTTTAACAGGGATGGAGTACGGAGATAATGTGTAAGCCAAATGATAGTTTACCGTATTTGCGCTGAAAGATTTTCAAGTCAATTACAGGCTTCTGGTCGCCCAAATCGTTGGAATGAAGCCAATCAATGGGTGTTATACACAAGTATGTCTAGATCTATGGCTGTTTTAGAATTGTTGGCACATCGAAATATGGAAATACCCAAAGAGCGCTATAAATGTATGGTAATTGAATTGCCAGACGAATACTTTTCTGTCGAAATAGTACCAAGCAATATCGCCCTTAAAAATAACTTCGAAAATTATTTACAGCATCAAAAATTGGGTAGCGCTTGGTATCAATCAAGCAAAAGTTTATGCCTTCAGGTACCTTCCATCCTCGTGCCTAAAGAACATAATATGGTCATTCATACCTTACACCCCAACTTTTCTGTCCTTCGTATTCTTGATGTAGAGGAATTTGAATTGGATGAGAGGTTGGAGGTATGATAGAAGAAGAAAGAGAGAAGATAGAAGAGAGAAAATGGGGAGAGAGAAGAGAGAAGAGAGAAGACGGGGAGAGAGAAGAGAGAAGACGGGGAGAGAGAAGAGAGAAGATAGAAGAGAGAAGACGGGAGAGAAGAGAGAAAATGAGAAGAGAGAAAACCATTAGAATGTCATAAAAATCACCCTACCAGCCGGTGCCTGAGGCACTCGAAGGCACCGCTGAAGAGAAGAGAGGTAATGGGTATGAGGTAAGATGTATGATGTAACACACCGATGCCTGAGCGGAGTCGAAGGCGGAGGGAAAGGAAGAGAGAAAACTAGAAGGAGAGAAAATGAGGAGAGAGAAGAGAGAAAATGGGAAGGTATTTTTTTACAAGTAAGTTGGATAATTATATCAGTAAAATGTTTCTGGAATAAATTCCGAATTATCAATTTTGAGGAAAAATATCCCGAAATGAAACGAGAAAATATTCTTCAAAAAAAGGCATTTATTTTTGCCATAGATTGTATTACTATTTGCAGAATTATCAGTAAAAGAGATAATGAGTATATTATTACAA
>JBILRJ010000055.1:0-12837 GCA_044372695.1 Spirosomataceae bacterium | reverse complement strand
CCAGTGAGCTACTTTTTTCCACCAACAATTTGGCAGCTAAAACCCTTGATGCTTCAAGAACGGTCGGATCATTCAACATCAAAAGTGCTTGCAAAGGAGTATTGGTTTTTAGCCTTTTCACCTCACACAAATCCCTGTTACTGGCATCAAAAATACCCATGGTAGGAGGAGGAACTGTACGTTTAATTAAAGTATAAATTCCTCGTCTATACAAACTTTCCCCATGATCTTGTACATAAATTGAAAGTAAACCTCTACCTGAGGTAGCCCCTTCCCACAAGCCAGGTGGTTGGTATGGTTTTACACTAGGTCCACCTATTTTAGGAACCAACAAACCGCTACTAGCTAAAACCAAATCACGGATGTTTTCCGCAGCAATGTGGTACCTAGACGACCTAGATAAGAAAATATTTTCTGGATCTTTCGCTAATTTTTCAGGGTCAGTTACAGCTGATTGGCGGTAAGTGGCTGAAATAACCATTTGTTTAACTAAGCGCTTCACGTCCCAACCATGCTCCATAAAATCGACCGCGAGCCAATCCAATAATTTAGGATGAGAAGGTAATTCACCTTGCATTCCAAAGTCGCCAGTCGTTTTAACAATCCCTTTTCCAAAAAACTCTTGCCAAATTTGATTCACAAATACCCGTGCAGTCAAAGGATTTTTTTTGTCGAAAAGCCATTTTGACAAGCCTAATCGATTTTTTGGATAATTTTTATTAAAAGGCAGAATCGAATTAGGAGTTCCTGGAGTTACCTCATCACCCGGTGCATCATAGGCGCCACGTTTTAAAATGTATGTTTTTCTGGCGGTATCCATGTCTGTCATAACAGATACAATCAGACGATTGGTATCGGGCTTGTTGATAAACTTTAGAATGTTTTTGACTTCATCATTGGTAATTTGCATCAAAGGTTTTTTGGCATAAGTTTCAGGCCCACCAATAACAGACTCGATACCTACTTCCTTGATGTTATTAAAAAATGCAAACATTTTATAATAATCTTTCTGCGAGAGAGGATCGTATTTATGATCGTGGCAATGCGCACATTCCAATGTCATGCCCAAAAATGCTTTTCCAAATAAATCATTTCGATCGGTCACATAACTGAGTCGATATTCTTCTTGAATTACCCCACCTTCTTCGGTAATCTTGTGATTTCGATTAAAACCCGTAGCTAGCAATAATTCTTTGGTTTGATTCGGTCTAGCTGGATTAACCAAAAAGTCGCCCGCAAGTTGCCAAGTAACGAATTGATCATAAGGCATATTTTTATTCAATGCATAAATCACCCAATCTCTCCATGGCCATTGTGTTCTGTATCCATCGTCCTGGTATCCATGTGAGTCGGCATATCTTGCCAAATCAAGCCAATAAATAGCCATTTTTTCACCATATGCCGGATTTTTCAACAATTCATCGACCATTTTTTCAAAAGCCTTTGGACTTTTATCAGCCAAGAATCGATCCATCATAGAAATGGTAGGTGGCAAGCCAGTAATATCTATGCTCAGTCTTTTAAGCAATCGTTCCTTATCCGCTTCCTCATTGGGTTTCAAGCCTTTCTGCTCCTGTTTTTCAGCTATGAAATAATCGATTTCATTTCTGACCCATGACTCATTGTCAATTTCCGGCAAAGCAGGTTTTTTAGGTGCTACAAAGGACCAATGTTTTTCATATTTTGCGCCTTGTTTAATCCATTTTTTGATGATAGAAATCTCATAATCTTCCAGTTTCAAATTTGATGAAGCTGGGGGCATTAATTTAATGGAATCCTTGGTGATCATCCTAAGATACGCAGCCGACTCATCAGGGTCCCCCGCCACCCAAGCATGAGCACCCGGATTTTCTTTTAAAGCCTGAAAAGCTAATTGCGGATCATCTAAACGTAAACCAGCCTGCCGCTTTTTTTCGTCAGGACCATGGCAAACAAAACATTTATCAGATAAAATAGGTCGAACATCAAAATTATAACTGATTTCATCCGGCATTTCAGCTTCTGATTCTTGAAGACCAGAATTTCGGTTACAAGCATTGAAGGTCCAGACAATGAACCCCATTAAAGCAAAAAAAAGAAGAATTTTTTGGTATTTCATTAGGCTAAAAGATCTTTGACCACTTTCCCTTTTCCATCTGGAGTGGTATAAAATGGGCGTTTCTCAATTTCATATTGTGTATCAGGTGCAATTCCCAAAGCGTGGTAAATGGTTTGATGAATTCCGTCAATTTTAACAGGATTCTCAATGGATTTACATGGTCGTTCGTCTGCAGTTTTTCCATAGACATGTCCTCTTTTTATTCCTCCACCCCACATCAAAATAGAACAACCATCCGTAAAGTGACGGTGCATTCCATAAAATTTGATGTCATTTAGAATATCGGGTTGCTTAACCTGCTCTTGAACATTTAGATCAGGTCTGCCCTCTACCATCATGTCTCTACTAAACTCGCTGGCTAAAATAACCAAAGTGCGATCCAAATGACCAGTTTTGTCCAAATCTTTGATCAATTGAGCAATTGGTCCATCGATCATTCTTTTCATTCCTTCCAATCTAGTATGACCATTCTCATGGGTATCCCAACCTACAAAAGGTTCATATTCTGTGGTAACAGAGATAAATCTAGCACCTTTTTCGGTCAATCGACGCGCTAACAAACATCCTAGACCAAAGCGTCCAGTGTTGTAAATATCGTAAATCTCTTTGGGTTCGGTACTTAAATTAAAAGCCTTAGATTCAGGAGAATTCAACAAAATATAGGCTTGTTCCATGGATCTTCGCAAAGATTCTTTTTGGTAATCACTACCATATTCCCCAAAAGCGCTTTGCGAGATTAAATTATTGTACAACTGATTTCTACCTTCAAATCGTTTCATGTCCATGCCCACCGGAGGACGTACACTGTCCAAACCTTGACTAGGATCTGGAATTAAAAAAGGACCATGTTCATTGCCCAGAAATCCTGCAGTATGAAAGGCTTTAAGTTCCTCCGACTCACCTAATGTAAATCGCTGACCTATGTCAATGAAAGTAGGAATGACCGGATTTTTAGGTCCTAACTCTTTGGAAATCCATGCTCCGATGTGCGGGGCAGCAACGGATTGAGGTGGTTCATAACTTGTATGCCAATTATATTGATGGCGAGAATGAAGAATGTGTCCTAAATCTGCGGCTACATAGGAACGAATCAATGTTCCTTTGTCCATGACACTCCCAACCGACTGTAAACCTTCTGAAAAATGAATACCATCCAATGCAGTCGGCATAGATTTGAAGGTACTTAATACACGATTACCCTCCATACCCTTTTCATAAGGCGTATATCTTTTAGGGTCAAATGTTTCTGTATGAGCCATCCCTCCTGCCATCCACAATAAAATAACCGTATCAGCTGTGGCTACTTTTTTGGCAATGGTATTCGAAGGCTCAGCCATCAGGCTGGCTATAGGGGAACCTACACCCAATGCGGCTATGGTAGCTGCACTTGTATTTTGTAAAAACGCTCGTCTATTCCAATGGTTTTTCATAATCAAAGCATTAATAATTTAGATAATTAATTGAAATTCAGGAAGTAAAGTAACCGCCCAAACTAAGTCTTGAATTCCCTCCACACTAGGCTTTTTACCAATGTACTTAACTGCCAATGTCAATTCTTTGTTGCTAGGTAATCTTCCCAAGGCTTTTAAGTACAATGCATTGACCAAGGATTCTCCAGTAGCGTATTTTTTTACCCAAATTTCAGCTCCTTTTCGAAGAGACACATTGAACTTATTTCCATTGGTTAATTCCAATGCTTGCAATAAATTGGCTTGCGAAATACGGCTTGTAGAAACATTTTCCCGATTTGGTCGGCCCAATGCAGTTAAAAATGCATCATTTTTAACCAATGAGGCTCTGGCAAAAGGTAAATCATTTTTAAAATCGCTAGGCAACATTTTTTTGGCTAAGGCTGAATCAGTGTAAATCGGATAAAATGATTGACTCACGGCATCTGCAAATTGTTCAGCAGTAATTCGACGTTTCATCATTCCCTTGAACACGAAATTCGAGGCAGTCAGCATCTGTGGTTCCTTCAACCCTACTGCTGGGGTTTGGTAAGTTTTTGAAATTAGTATTTGACGCATTAAACGTTTCATGTCATAACCATTGGCGGTAAAGTCAGAAGCCAACCAATCCAACAAATCTTGACTCCATGGCTCGTTGTCCATCATATCTACAGGCTCCACAATTCCTCTTCCCATCAATTGGGTCCAAACCCGATTCACCAAAGTTCTGTACAAACGTCCGTTTTTCTTTTGAACCAAAATATCAGCTAACTGAACCAAGCGATCTGCTGTAATTGGTGTTTCTTTGATTTTGCCCAAGGAATTATACAAGACACCATAACCCGCCATTTTGCCAGTTGGTAAATCGCATCGATGAATTTCCAAGGTTTTACTTGAAAAAACATTCGCAAATGCATAAGCCTCTTCCAATTTCCAGTCACTGATAAAACTATCGTGGCATGAGGTACATTTCAAATTCAAACCTAATAATACTTGAGACACATTTTGTGCTGCTTGCATTTCGGTACTCTGACTTGAATTAATGGTTCCTCTCCACTGTATACCACGAATAAAACCTTCAGATTCTTTAGTTGGACTAATTAATTCTTTGACAAACTTATCATAAGGTTTGTTATTCTTTAAAGATCCGTATAACCATTTCGTGATCCCAAATCGACCATTGGTAATGTATCCAGTTCCCGTATAATCGTTTCGCAATACATCATTCCAAAAGGTTAACCAATGTTGTGCATATCCATCATTATTTGACAACAAATTGTCCACCCAGATTTCTCTTTTATTTGGTCTGGTATCTTTTAGAAAAGCTGCAACATTTTCTGGACTCGGTAGCAAACCCGTGACATCCAAGTAAATGCGTCTAAGGTAGGTTTTGTCGTCTACTGATTTAGGCCAATTGATTTTATTCTTTTTGAAATATTCATTGACAAACAAGTCGATGGGTTGATTCAAACTAGCTGTAGATTTTGGCAAAAGCGGTAACCTAGGCTCTAATGCAGCTACGCGATACAAACTTTTTTCTGGACCTGATGACCAAGGAGCACCTTGCTGAATCCAATATTCCAACATGGCCACATCTTCTTTGCTTAAACGTTTTCCTTTGGTAGGCATGGCATCTTCATGATCAGCCGGCAATTTAACTCGTCGAATCATCTCACTTTTGCTTGGATTACCAGCCACCAAAATAGGACCACTCTCGCCACCTTTGAAGATAAATTCTTTCGTATCTAAGCGCAAACCACCTTTTGTTTTAGTGGAATTATGGCAGCTGTAGCAGTTGTGAGCCAAAATCGAGCGTACATTGATCGTTAACTCTTGTACCTGCTTGGGATTCAAAGCTTCTGCAGCTTTGGTAATAGGCTCATTTGAAACAAAGGCATTAAGCTCCTTCATTTCTGGTTTAATGACAGAGGCTCTATTTTCCTCAGTTTCTTCAGTCACTTCACTTGAAGCATGACCCATTTCAAGAGGTTTGGTAGAACTACCTGGCCAAGGCGCACCTTGTTGGATCCAAATTTCCAATAGCTCAATTTCTTGTTTACTTAGACGTTTACCTTTGGTAGGCATAGCGTCGTCATGGCTAGCAGGAAGTTTGATCCGACGGATTATTTCACTTTTTTCAGGATGACCGATTTGAATTGCAGGGTCATTTTCTCCCCCTTTAAGGATAAAAGCTAAGCCATCTAAACGTAATTTCCCTTTGGATTTTTTAACACTATGGCAATCGTAACAATGATTTTGTAAAATATGCATCGCTTCGATTCCTAAATCTTGTTTTTGGTTAGGCTGGATTGTTCCTTGAAGTTTTCCGACTTGGAGCGAAGGATTCAAAGGAATGAGTGTTTTTGTTTTTTCTTTTTGTAAGCTTAAGTAATCTTCACCATGCGTCAGCATTGCCCCATAATGACCTGCCAAGCTAACTCCTAAAACCGTTAAAATTAAAAGTAAACGATAAGACTTAGTTTCATTTGCAAGGAAAGCATAAAGGCTTAATCCTGATAAAATGGCCGTTGCAATACCAGCCCATTGGTGTATATTGATTGAACTACCCGAATATTCATCCTGGTTGATTAAAATAAAGCCTAAACCTACTGCTAAAATTGCTGAAGCGGATCCAAGCCAAAGAATTATTTTAATGGCGGCATGAAAAAGGTCCGATTTTTTTTTCCAAGCAATTCCTTCCAACAATAATCCCACCCAGAGTAAACTAATGGGAAAATGAACGATTAATGGGTGTAATCGACCCAATAATTGCCAAAGATCAGTCAATAGATTATTTTGCACTGCTTAGTATATTTTGTCAATCTAGTTAAAAACTTGCGATGCGACCAAAAAAGTTCGCATCGCAAGTGAAAAGATAAATATAATTATTATTACAATTAATTATATCCTGGATTCTGAGTTAAATTTTTATTAATCAAAATCTGCGGAGCAGGAATTGGTAAATAATATTCAAAATCCGTGTAAACATAATCCAATACGTTGAAAGCAATACCACCTCTAGCTACAGTTGGATTTGCTTTTTCAGATGCACCATGTGCATTCATGAAGGCCGCAAGTGAAGCAGGCGTATTCGTTCTTTGAAGATCAAACCAACGGTGATTCTCAAACGCAAGCTCAACACGTCTTTCTTTTAAAACAGCTGTACGGAAAGAATCCTTTGTTAATCCTTCCACTGAGGCTAAACCAGCTCTTTTCCGAACTTGGTTAAGGAAATCATAAGCCTCTGAAGTTGGTCCAGAAGCTTCATTGATAGATTCAGCTAACATCAACAAAACATCAGAATAGCGTAAAATTGGCCAGTTATTATCCGATCTACCTGTAATGGTATGTGGATACTGATATTTACTAACGTAAGGGATTTCCACAAATTTTCCAGCTAAGGTATAACCTGGTTGCAAAGAAATCGCTTTTCTTAAATCACCAGCTTCATAAGCGTTCATCATATCCCGAGTAGGAATATTTCTACCACTTGGAGTTGTGTTAGCAAATCCAGTTACTGCTCCAGCAGAAAGACGAGGGGCAAAAACGTACACAAAATTACTTTGCTCTCCTAGGTCATTACCACCTTGGTATTGAACCTCAAAAATGGATTCAACTCCATTCTTTCTAGCAGGATCAAAATTATCCTTGTAATTGGCATTTAAAGCATATCCCAATGTAGTTACTTGCTTTAAAGTGCTAGTAGCGGCAGCATAATTTTTCTGAGTCAAATAAACTTTCCCCAATAAACTCAATGCAGCTCCTTGCGTAGCCCTACCTCTTAAAGTTGCTCTTGCTGGCAAACTTTTAGAAGCAACATCTAAATCAGCTAAGATCTGCTTGTAAACTTCTGCTTGCGGGGATCTTACTAATGCGAAAGCATCATTGGGAGTCACTAAGGTTTTAGTCGCCAAAATCACATCTCCAAAATAGCGAACCATGTTGAAATAATGATAAGCTCTAAGGAATCTAAATTCTCCATCCAAAACCGCCTTAGCAGTCGCATCAATTTTACTCTCTGCTAGTTTTTCAAGTGCGTAATTGATGTTGTAAATCGTTGCATAATGGTTGTTCCAAAGTGACGAAATTTCGCCATTACCTTGGTTAACCGTAGAAAACTCAAAAGCCTCCCAACCAGCAGCACCACCACGATCCAATGGATTAAAATCCAAAGTCGTGTTGTCCGACATAAATTCTTGTTGAATGTATGCCGTATTGGTGATGGTTTGTAATTGACCATAAACACCATTCAATGCTTGCTCAAATTGAGTTTGATTTTGATAGAACAAATCTCGACCGATTCTGGTAGGATCGGTAGTTGAAAGAAAGTCCTCTTTACATGAAAACTGTATCATGGAAATGGACAGGATGATAAAAAATGCTATTTTTTTCATATTTCGATTCATTATAAGTTAATTTTAATACCCACGGCTAATGTACGAGGAACTGGATATGACTCATCATCATTGTTCAATTCGGTATTACCTCTAACACCTGCATCTGGATTATTTCCTGGATAGTTGGTGAACAAGAACAAGTTATTGGCTGTAAAGAAAATACGAGCATCGCTAAATACTGATTTCAATTTTGGTAAAGTGTAACCCAAAGTCACTGACTTTAACCAAATATGACTTCCATCGTAAACATAACGCTCACTACTTTCACGAGACCATTTGAAGTAATTCGTACCGCCTTGAGAATTCTTGGCATTGGGATTAGATCCAGGATTACTTTCAGAACGCCAACGATCTTTGGCTTTAGTCAAAACGTTGAACACACCATCCATGTTCATGGTAGATGCTTCAATGTTACGATAGATGTCAAAATTTTGAGCACCTGTAAACAATACGTTTATATCAAAGCCACGGTAATCTGCTGAACTGGTCCAACCCCAAGTAAAATCAGGATTTGGATTACCAATTTCCACCATGTCTTGTGTATCATAAGATACAACACCATCTCCGTTGGTATCCGCAAATTTCATACCACCTGGTATTACACCATCTTGTTTAGCCCAAGCATCAATTTCGGCTTGATTATTGAAAATACCTAATTTTTTGTAGCCATAAATCATACCGATGGGTCTACCCACCTTCATAACGTTATATCCTCCGTAGAAGTTACCATACCACAAGATGTTATTGGCTCCATTAATGGCCAAAACTGTACTTCTATTGGCCGTAATATTGAAATTAGAACGGAAATTAACAGGTCCTAAGTTAGCACGGTAGTCCACACTTAACTCAATACCCTTGTTTTCCACTTGACCAATATTATCCAAACTGGTGGTAAAACCGGAAACTGCTGGAATGGAAACAGGAAGTAACATATCGTTGGTCAACTTGCGATAATATTCAAAAGTAAACGTCAATTTATTATTCAAGGTAGACAAGTCTAATCCCAAATCTAACTGATCTGATTTCTCCCATTTCAAAGATGAATTGGCGAAAGAACTAATAACTTTTCCTGGCGCAAATGAGTTATTCAAAATGTAGTTATTGATACCCACAAATGCCAAGCTTGGATAATTACCAATGTTATTATTACCTGTAACTCCCCAACTTGCTCTTAATTTCATGTCATTGATAAAAGAAATATCCTTCATGAAAGGTTCTTCTGAAATTCTCCAACCGATTGAGGCTGCAGGGAAATCTCCGAACTTATTGAATTCTCCAAAACGAGAACTTCCCTCTCTTCTAAATGATGCAGATAACAAATATTTGTCTTTATAAGAATAGTTTGCACGAGCAAAATAAGCTAATAAGGTCCAACCGTTTTCATAGGAGTTAGCTGATCTGATGGATGCAGCTCCAACATACCGAACTAAGTCGTCCGGAAAAGTATTTCCAGAAGCATCAATTCCATAAACATTTTCCTCTTGGGAAGTAAAACCTACCAAAGCATCAACTTTTTGGTCTTCCCCTATATTTGGGTTGAAAGTCAACAATTGGTCAAATGAATAATTGAATAGACGATCTGTGATGTCCCTAGCTGTCGCAATTCTAGGAGGGGCACCAGCTTGTCCAGTTGCTACAGAAGCACCAATGGTAGAAGGAACATACTCTTTGAAAGCATTGTAATTCAATTTGGTATTGGCTGAAGTTCTGAATTTCAAAGAAGGCAAAATTGTGAACTCAGCAAAGGCATTGGCCAATATATCCGCAATGTTTCTTCTTCTTGTTACATTTTGAAGCAAGAACAATGGGTTTGGAAAACCAAATGCACCATCTAAACCACCAATGTAAGGTCTCATAGATCCATCAGCATTGTAAATAGGCTCTCTAGGATCCATCAATAAGGCACCACCAACTAAAGCACTTCGGCCGTCTGTATTAGCGATATTTTGTTTTGTAATGGTTCCATTCACATTCAAACCCACATTGATGAATTTATTAATTTGTCCACCCAAATTAGAACGAATGGAAACACGCTCATAATCGGTATTAACAATAGAACCCGCTTCTTTGAAGTAACCAACAGAAAACATGGATTTAATGGTACCTTTTCCTGAAGAAATGGTCAAGTTCGCATCTGTATAAGGGGCATTGTTATTCAAAATAGCACCAAACCAATCCGTAGAGAATTTGGTTTGCTCAGGATAACGATAACCTAAAGGAACATCTTCGATGGATGGTTCCTTACCTTTGAAATATCTGAAGTTATCTTCAAAAATCTCTTTTTTAAATTGAGCAAATTCTACCCCATTCAAAACAGGCGTTCTGCGCGACTGTGGAATATTTTGAATTCCATGATCTAGAGTGAAATTGATGTTCACTTTTCCTTCTTTGGCATTTTTGGTATTGATCAAAACTACCCCATTGGACCCCCTTGCACCATAAATGGCTGTTGAGGCTGCGTCTTTCAAAATAGAAATACTCTCAACGTCATTTGGGTTAAAATTTTGACCTACTGAAGTACCTACCGCAAATCCATCAATTACATACAATGGATCACTACCTGCACCTAAAGAGCCTATTCCACGAACACGAACCTCAAATGCTCCACCCGGCGTTCCACTTTTTTGCTTTACAGCAACACCCGCGGCACGACCTTGTAACATTTGATTGACGTTAGTAGCTGGCTGCTCTCCAATGTCCTTCATCCCGATGACCGAAACAGCAGAGGTAATGTCCTGCTTTCTTTGAGAACCATAACCTACCACAACTACTTCTGAAAGCTGTTGCAAATTATCACTCATAGTAACATTGAGAATCGCTCGGCTTCTAACCGATTCTGTAATACTAGTCATCCCAACGGATGAGAACACAAGGACTGCATTGGCCCCTGAACTAACTTGAATGGTATAATTACCATCTGCACTTGTAACGACACCATTTCTGGTACCTTTTTCGGAAATGGAAACTCCAGGAATTCCAGAACCATCAGATGCACTAACTTTTCCTTTGACTTGCATACCTTGTGCAAAACCTTGGAAAATCAATAACATCATCATCAATGTCAATTGAATTTTTTTCATAGAAATGATTTTAGATTTATAATTTGTAATTAGCCATAAAGATTCTCTATAAAGAAGATTAAACAATCCTATACGGCATAAGGTAAGTTCTATAATGTATTGAAATTATACAATAATAAAACAAGTCAGATTGAATAGAAATGCAACTTTGGTAAATAAAAACAAGCACTTCAAGGACTGAAAAAAAATAATTATTTTAACTAAATGACTGTAAATCAAAAAAAAAAAGAAAGAATTCCGATGGTACAAATAGAAAAAAAATCAGAAAAATCAATCGCATTAAACGAACTTTACAAAAATCAACTTCATTTGTTAATCCATGCAGGACCTAAATCACCCTTTTTATTTACCAGAAAAATCAGGGTATTCATGTGTTTGGGATGAAGTGTGCAGAGGTTTTCACATTCAAATTCCCAACGGTCAACTCTTTTACGCGGAGCATTTTTTTTCTGAAAAACTCAGTAACCGTAGCATCGATTATTTCCTAGAAAATAAGGTGAACCATTGGAAAAATATAGATTGGAAAAACATTCGAGAAGATCAATTAGACAATTTCCCGTTTAACAACATACAATGGAGTCACCAGCGCATCAAAATGTATGGAAAACAGATTTATTCGCCTCGATTTTCAGCTTGGTACGGAGATGAAGGCAAAAAGTACGCCTATTCTGGATTAAACTTAACTCCCAATCCCTGG
The DNA here is from genome assembly GCA_044372695.1 of Spirosomataceae bacterium. Taxonomy (GTDB): domain Bacteria; phylum Bacteroidota; class Bacteroidia; order Cytophagales; family Spirosomataceae; genus Aquirufa. The sequence continues at coordinate 1,117 of JBILRJ010000055.1, read as the reverse complement.
AATGAGGGATTGACCTACATCAAAAATCAAATTGAACCTTTAGCTCAAGTAAAGTTTAATTCGGTCTTATTAAATTGGTACCGCGATGGGGATGATTACATGGGTTGGCATGCAGATGACGAAAAAGAATTGGGACCTAATCCCATTATTGCCTCCGTGAATTTTGGTGCACAAAGACGTTTTTTGCTTCGACGAAAAGAGGATCATCAAGAAGTCATCGAAATTCCTTTGAAACACGGATCTTTACTGATTATGCGAGGAGAAATTCAACACCATTGGAAACATCAAGTACCTAAAGAAAAAAAAATAAAAGAACATCGACTCAATTTAACGTTCAGAGTCATCGTTTAAACAAATTGTAATAATATTTATCAAAACAATCTTGCCATTGATTCGTTTTAAGTAAAATTGACAACATGAAATACGCAACATTACTTTTATTGTGCATGCTCAGCTTCCAGGCTTGTAGCCAAAAAAATACAAAAAAAAACGATTCAATTCGCCTAAATAATATGGAAAAAATCCCACAGTCAGAATCCGAGTGGAAAGCAAAATTAAGTGAAGACGAATACTATGTTTTACGTCAAAAAGGAACAGAAAGACCTTACACAGGAAAATTTTTGATGCATAATGAAAAAGGTACCTATACCTGCAAAGGATGTGGTGCTCCATTGTTCGCCTCGGATTCAAAATTCGATTCACATTGTGGATGGCCGAGTTTTGATAAAGAACTAAAAAAAGGAGTTATCAAAGAAACGGTAGACAACACAATGGGGATGCGAAGAATTGAAATCACTTGCGGAAAATGTGGCGGTCATTTAGGTCATGTTTTCGATGATGGACCTACCGAAACAGGTTTAAGATATTGCGTTAATTCCGTTTCTATTGGATTTGAAAAAACAGGCAATTAGGTAAAAGGTAAGAGGTAAGAGGTAAGAGGTAAGAGGTAAGAGGTAAGAGGTAAGAGGTAAGAGGTAAGAGGTAAGAGGTAAGAGGTAAGAGGTTTTCTCTCTTCTCTCCTTTAGTTTGCAAAAGGATATTTTTCGTTACAAATAAGTAACTTTAAATAATCCACATGAAACAGGGGGAATCAGTTTTCTCTATAGGATAAGGACCT
>JBILRJ010000330.1:0-3382 GCA_044372695.1 Spirosomataceae bacterium | reverse complement strand
TGGAATCAAGCCTTTATCGATCGGTAAAAATTTATCTGCCTTTAGTGTCAATTCATGATCCAAGATGGGCAACTTAAAATTGCCAGAAAGATTGAAATACGCGTGATTGGTTAAATTGATGACGGTTGTTTTATCTGTTGTTGCCGTGTAAGTAATTTCTAAGGCGTCATTTTTTTTAAGGGTATAAACCACTTGGACTTTTAAATTACCAGGGAATCCTTCTTCACCGTCTTTTGACAAATAGTTCAAGACCAATTTAGGTTCATCACCCTCAATGGCTTTGGCATTCCATATGACTTTGTCAAATCCTTTTAATCCACCATGAAGAGCATTTTCCCCATTATTTATGGGTAAGGTGTAACGTTGGCCATCCAGAGTGAATTTTCCTTTGGCAATTCTATTCCCATATCTGCCTACCAATGCGCCAAAATAAGGAGTGCCTTTGAGATAACCTGATAGGGAATCACAACCTAAAGTGATGTCTTCATAATTTCCAGCTTTATCCGCAGCGGTCCAAGACACAATCGTACCGCCAAAATTGGAGATCTTTACCGTCATTCCATTTGGGTTAGTCAAGGTGTATAAATCTACTTGTTGGCCATTGGGTAAATTTCCCCATGGTTCTTGACTAATTTGTGCAATGGATTGCTGGTTTTCAGTACAAGAAAAGAAGAGAGAAACCAATACAAAAATGCTTAAAAATGTTTTTGACTTCATGATTACCAGAAAATTACATAAATGAAAATAAAGAACGCGATAATGGCTATGGCGCCTAATTGAAAGGATTTAGTCACCTTGAACCATTCCCTTTTTACCTCAAATGCGTTTGGATGATCTTCTCCCTTCAAGACCAAATAACTAATGGCTACTTGAACCAATACGCAAATCCAGAATGCTATACCCATTCGATTCAAGAATGGCATGTCAGGGAATCCAATTTCTAAATAGGTAGAAAGAATGATACTTAAAACGGCCGCAACAATGGCGCCTTGTGTGCTATTTTTCTTCCAAAAGAAACCTAACAAGAAAATGGATAAAATGCCCGGTGAAATATACCCCGTGTATTTTTGAATGTATTCATAAGCTTGTCCAAGGTTTTTCAATTGAGGGCTAATGACCAAGGCAATCGCAAAAGCTACTACAATCGCAATTCGACCGATCCATACCGTATTTTTTTCGGATAAATTGGGATTGAAATATTTCTTGTGTATGTCCAACATATAAATGGTCGAAATACTGTTGGCTTTACCTGCTAAACTCGCCACAATGGCTGCGGTTAATGCGGCAAAAGCTAGGCCTTTTAGACCTACAGGCAATAAATTCAATAAAACTGGGTAGGCATTATCGGGTTTAACAATACCATTTTGAGTAATACCATTCACGATATTGGCATCTGCATTTTCTTGAAAAATCACATAGGCAGCTAAACCTGGTAAAACGACGATGATGGGCATAAGCATTTTTAAAAAACCTGCAAACATCACCCCATTTCTAGCCGTATGAATGTCGGCCCCTAAAGCTCTTTGTGTCATGTATTGATTACAACCAAAATAGTTCAAATTGTTGATCCATTGCCCACCAATGACAAACATCATGATGCCAGGCAATTGTTTGTAGGCATCGATGAATCCACCTTTCCCATCATGAACTTGGTACTGGTTCGGGCTAAACATCATATGTAAATGGCTATCTGCTTTGTCTTTGATCAAGGAAACTCCTTCCCAAATTCCCGCTCCTGTACCCACTCGGTCCGACAATAATTCCAAGGCTAAATAAGTGGTAGCCAATCCCCCAAAAATCAAACAAACTACTTGAATCACATCGGTGTAACCTATGACTTTCATACCGCCTAATGTAATGATCACAGCAAAAACTGTCAGAAATACCGCACAAGTCATAAACTCAAAACCGGTCATTTTCTCTAAACTCAATGCACCTAAATAAATGATGGAGGTTAAATTGACGAAAATGTATAAGAAAAGCCAAAAAATGGCCATCATGGTAGCTAATTTATCGTTGTATCTTTTGGAAAGAAATTGGGGCATGGTGTAAATCTTGTTGTTCAAATACATGGGCAAGAAATACGTTGCGACAATCAATAAAACCACCCCGCCGAAAATTTCATACACAGAAATGGCAATTCCCAATTGAAATGCTTGTCCGCTCATCCCGATGAATTGTTCGGCAGAAATGTTGGAGGCAATGATGGATGCTCCGATGGCCCACCAAGTCAATGAACCTTCCGCAAGAAAAAAGTCCTTGCTGTTGTCTGATTTACTTCCTTTGTTTTTATAGATCCAATATCCATAGGAGGATACGACAATGAAATAGATGAAAAATATGGCGTAATCGAGGGTTTCTAATCCGAGTTTCATAAAAGGTGTAGAGGTAAGTTGTTAATATGTCATAATTATTCTCAAAAAAATGACATGTGCAATTTATAAACTTATCGTCTTTGTCACTAAGAATGTCCTGATTTTTTAAATTTCTTGGAATTGGGCAAATACCCAGCTACTTTTAGTGTTTGTGTTCGTCGACTCGCCTTTTAATCATATGAAAATTTCTCCCCATTGGAGCTGGATTGCCTATTTTGCCATTGAGCTCATCACTTTGAATGTCATCAAAACACCCTTGTTTGATGGAAATATACACCTTTCTTTTTCTCTGTTATTTTTATTAAATACCGGATTGTTGTTTTGGAAGCCTAATTTCAAAGTCTTTTTCCTACTAGAACTTCTTTCAATACTTATCTTTATTCTTTCCATAGTGCCTCATTTCTATTTCTTCAATATTTACAGTTTCATAGGAAGGTTTAATTACATTTGGTTAAAACCCAAGGAATTTTCTTTTTACTTTTTGTATGGGATTTTGGCTCTGTTTTTGATTTTTGCCAAAGCCAAAGGACAATTTAATTTAGTCAAGAATCACCTCCATTATTCTTTCGAATTTACTGCAATCATTGTTTTATTGTTTTGTTTTCGATTTACCCTCAGGCTTCTAATCATTCCTTGCTTTCAAACCGATCTTAACATCCACTTCAGAGGCATTAATGATAATCATATAAATCTATTTGTTTCAGATCTTTCCTTGTATAAAAAGGGGGCTCATGTAGTTCAACCATATTCTTGTGAGGGGAAAAAAGAACTTAGCCCATCAATTCATTATTTTTTAAAGCAAAGCTCCAACAAAGAACTGCTCTTGATCATCGAAAGCTGGGGGGAGTTGGTTAATCCTGAGAACCAAGCCCAAAGCATGCAATTTCTCCAGCGCACCCTCAATGATTTCAAAGTACTTAATGCCGAGTTTACAACTCAATTTGGAAGGTCCTGTTTTCATGGAAACACATCTTCAGCAGAAGCGCGTGAATTATTGAACATGAACA
>JBILRJ010000329.1:0-3416 GCA_044372695.1 Spirosomataceae bacterium | reverse complement strand
TTCGCATATTGCAAAGTACTTGATGCATTTTTCACTTCTAAATGTGCTTTAGCCAAATAAAAATAGATGGCAGGATCATTTTTTTCCTTTTGCAACAAAGCCTCCCAAACGGCAATCGCTTCAGGATAATCCGATTTAATAAATAAACGCATTCCCTCTACAAAGGTATTTTCTACCAATCCAGATGTAGGTGAAGAAATGGATTTCTTCTGATTGGCTTCTTTTTGCGCATTAGCAATGTGAGCAATTAAAGGCAAGCAAACATAAAGAAGAAAAAGAAAGAGTTTTTTCATAATGGAACCGAAGTTACCGAATAGATTTTAATGTTAATAAAAAATTATTGCACAAGGGGTAAAATCGATGGGAATTTGATAATTTAGCAAAAATTACAAAAATTATGAGAGCTTTTTACGCCTTACTTCTTCTGTTTAGTTTTCCTGTTTTGGCACAAGAAAAAACCATGACTTTCGAAGAATATGATCCTATTTCGACTTTGGTAGTGCCAGAGCACATCGTAAAAAAAGCCAAATTTCCCTTCATCGATATACACAATCACCAAGGAAATATGCCCAGCCAAGATTTGGCCTATTTGGTCAAGCAGATGGATAGCTTGAACATGAAAGTGATGATTAATTTGAGCGGAAAAGGTTCCCAAAGAACAAACAGCCGAGAATCTGGTACCGAATATTTAATTCAATCTGCAAAAGCAGGTAAAGAAAAAACGCAAAACCGGGTACTTGTTTTCACAAACCTGAATTTCAATGATATTGATAATCCCAATTGGAGTGCAGAAACAGTGAAAGCCCTGGAAAAAGAAGTAAAAGCGGGAGCCATGGGATTGAAGATTTTCAAGGATTTGGGATTGGAGGTAAAAGATATCAAAGGCAATCGATTAGCGACCAATGACCCACGTCTGGATCCTATTTGGGCAAAGTGTGGAGAACTTAATATTCCTGTATTGATACATACGGGAGAACCCATTTCCTTTTTCGACACACATGATAAAACCAATGAACGCTGGCTAGAATTGAAACAATTTCCGAGTAGAGCAAGACCATCCACTAAATATCCATCATGGAAAAAAGTAATGGATGAACAATTTGATATCATTCGTAAGCATCCCAAAACCAAATTTATTTCTGCACATTTAGCTTGGTTAGGAAATAATTTAGGTGAATTAGGTAAATTATTGGATACCTATCCAAACATGTACACAGAGATTGGGGCGGTTATACATGAATTGGGTAGACAACCCAAACAGGCGCGCCAGTTTATGATCAAATACCAAGATCGCGTGTTATTTGGAAAAGACATTTGGAATCCTTCCGAATACTACACTTATTTCAGGCTTTTGGAGACAGGAGATGAATATTTTCCTTATTATCGAAAAAGACACGCTTTTTGGAAGATTTATGGTTTAGAATTGCCTGATGATGTTTTGAAAAAAGTGTATTATAAAAATGCACTACATCTTTTACCTTTGGTAGACAAAAGCCCATTTCCACTTTAAATTTTCTCCAGAGAACGATTAATATAGGCTAACCAAATTTTTGCTCCATTATTATTCCAATGGGAATCTGATTTAAAATAATTTTGAGAAGCATTTACTTTTAAAGAATCAGAAGGATCTACAATTTCAACCTTTAAACTTGGATGCTTCTTTAATCGATTCAAAAATTGATTGGTGGCTTTTCCCTCTGTTTGTAAAATGGCAACTGGATTGGCTGGAATACTGATCAACACTTTTTTAAATCCAGCCTTTAAGTAGTAGTCATTTATTTCATTCAAATTCGTCACAAATTCGTCTAATTCTTGATTAGAGTAAGGATAAAACGAACTGCTAATCTGAGTAGAGTCTACCGTCTCCTTTAAATATAAAAATGATGCATCTTTAGATAGAACCACAAAATTATCTGTTCGATTAAAAAAATAAAGATTTAAACTGGCTTTCCATTCTTTGAATGATCGATATATCCCTCTACTAAAGAGCACAAAGTCCAAATTGTTTTCTAAAGTAGGGTGATAAAAACATTCTTTTATCCAATTGCCGACACTAGAAACAGAAGGAAAATGAAAACTTTGCTTTTCAGGAACTTTAACCACTTTATCATTTGAAATAAAACCTATGCGCGCTGTCGTTTCTGCAAGTTTCAAACGGGCAAAGGCATTTCTTTCTACGCATTCAATCAAAAGAATGGAGTTCTTTGATTTCAATTTCTTAGAATCTAATAAGGTATCTTCTGACCAACGGGTAAAATAAGTGTTTTTAATACCTGAGAAATAATACATATTTTCGTTAAAAAAACTATATATATAACTGTCGCAAAGGATATATAAATCATTTTTTCGAACTGACTGCATGGGAGAAGTGGGTAGCATTGTACCATTACTTTCAATTTTTCGGAATTTCGACAAAAATGAAAATCCGTATAAATCGCCATACCAATATTTATCTGATTTTAACAAAAAAGGAAGTTGACTTCGATTTTCGCTTACAATTTTCATCAAAGATTGTGAACTCGCACAAATCAAAAAATAGCTGAATACAACTAGACCAACCCAAGCTAAATATTTTTTCATGCTAAAATTGAAAATAAATGAATTGCTTCAAATTAAAAACTCCTAAAAAATAGATCGAGGTTAAACACACAAGGAACACTAACCAAAAATATTGCCCTTTTAATAAAGTTTTTTTCCATTCATATTTTTCTGCCATAATTAGAACCGCTGCTAAACAAAAGCAAAGAATCAATTCATTTGTATTTAAGGCTAAATGAAATGAATCTTTGAAGGAAAGGGAGAAAATTTGTTTAAAGAACAATTTCACCTCTGAAAATTTGGGGATTCGAAAAAACACCCAAGCCAAAGTTACTAAAGAGAAAGTCCAGATTTGATAAACTCCTTTAACAAAAGCAGACTCAATTTTATCTGCGGCCAAGGCGGGGAAAAAACGATTAATCGTTAACCCAATCACTTGAAAAGCTCCGTGCAAAAAACCCCAAATGATAAAATTCCAACTAGCACCGTGCCAAATTCCGGAAAGAATGAAAACAATCATGATATTCAAGTACCATTTTGGAATGGATACCCGATTCCCACCTAATGAAAAATACACGTAATCCTTGAACCAAGTCGACAAAGAAATGTGCCACCTTCTCCAAAACTCAGGCAATGATTTTGCTAAATAAGGACCGTTAAAATTATCCATTAATTTAAAGCCCATTACTCGAGAGGCCCCAATCGCCACATCGGAATATCCTGAAAAGTCGCAATAAATCTGGAAGGAATAAAAGAAGGCGGCAATTAATAAATTCATACCTGATTGATGACTTAAATCCTGATAGGCGGGATCAACCACCATGGCAAAACGATCAGCTATGACTACTTTTTTAAATATACCAAAGGCCATTTGCAAT
>JBILRJ010000328.1:0-3437 GCA_044372695.1 Spirosomataceae bacterium | reverse complement strand
ATCAATAAGATGTCTGGTAGAATCAAAATTTTCAACGGCCAAATCATTCATCAGCAACAAATTCAATCGGGTGCTTGTCTTTTGATTGAAAATGGAAAAATTTTGGATGTGGCTCAGCAGGATGTTGATTTTCCTGATGCCCAACTGATAGATGCTCAGGGAAATTTTGTTTCTCCTGGATTTATCGATATTCACATCCATGGCGGCGGCGGAGCCGATTTCATGGACGGTACGGTGGAGGCATTTTTACAAATAGCGCAAACGCATGCCCAACACGGCACAACCTCCATGTTACCTACCACATTGACATGTGAAAAAGAAGATTTGATTCAAACACTTGAGGCTTACCAAAAAGCCCAGCTTTGCAATGCTCAGGGGGCTGATTTTATCGGCATGCATTTAGAGGGACCTTATTTTGCCCTAGCTCAGCGTGGTGCACAAGATCCAAAATTTATCCGGGATCCTGATCCTGCCGAATATCGAGAAATATTGGATTCTTTCGATTTTATCAAGCGTTGGTCTGCTGCACCTGAATTAAAGGGGGCTGTGGAATTTGGTAAATATGTGAGCTCAAAAGGGGTTTTAGCCGCTATTGCGCATACGGATGCCATTTATGAGGAAGTTATTGATGCTTTTCAAAATGGTGGATTTACTTTAGCCACGCATTTTTATTCGGCCATGTCAGGTGTTACCCGCAGAAATGCTTTCCGATACGCGGGTGTCATTGAATCCGCTTATTTATTGGATGATATGGATGTGGAGATCATCGCAGATGGTGTGCATTTGCCAACGCCATTGTTAAAATTGATTTATAAAATAAAAGGACCTGATAGAATTGCCTTAATTACGGATGCCATGCGCGCGGCAGACATGCCCGAAGGCGAATCTACTTTAGGATCTTATAAAAATGGATTAAAGGTCATTGTTGAAGATGGAGTCGCGAAACTTCCTGACCGAACTTCTTTTGCCGGCAGTGTAGCAACGGCAGATCGTTTACTGAGAACCATGTTGGATTTGGCAGAGGTTCCTTTGCTTGAGGCTGTACAAATGATGACCTCTACGCCCGCTCGAATCATGGGGATTAGCTCACAAAAAGGGTCTTTTGCCAAAGGCTCTGATGCAGATGTGGTACTTTTTAATCAACAAATTGACATTCAACAAACCTTTGTAAAAGGCCAATCTGTGTATCAAAAAACTACTCAAGCTCTTTGATTTTGATGTTTTTAAAGGCTACATTGTGTCCATGGTCTTGCAATAAAATATGGCCTTCTTTTCGTTGGTCATATCCTGCAATCGATTTGAATTTACTTTGTAAATAACCTTTTTTGAATTCCTCGGAATTCCGATTGATGGATACAACGAGTTGTTTATCCAACCAATGCTCGATTTGATCTCCTTTTACTACAATGCGGGAAGTGTGCCATTCGCTAATTTTAACGTCTGGTTTATTGGGTGCGATGATGTTGTAAAGGGCGCCAGTTTTATGGTCTTCGGGCAAGTGTTTTTCGTTGTAGATGAAATCTGGATCATCGATTAATTGGTATTCATAACCCACCAATGAACTAGAATTAAGGGGTTTTTGAGCAAGTTCCTCTACCAAATATTTTACCCCTGAATTCCCTAATTTTCCTAATTTCCAATCAAAAGAAAGATCAAAATTTCGGTATTTTTTTAAGGTAATGATATCACCTCCATCACCGGATTCTTTCCCGGCAGATAATTTGCCTAAAAGCTGTTGGTTTTTAATGATCCAACCATGTGTTGGGAATTGATTTTGGTAGGCGCCTCTCCATCCGTTGCTTGTCTTTCCGTCGAATAGCAATTGATAGCCATTTTTTTCTTCCCAATGGCTTAATTTATTAGATTGGCATGCACTGAACATCCAAGCTAAACAAAGAATCAAGCATATTTTTTGCATTCGATTATTCATTGATTTGTGTTAATTTGATCCTTGCTCCGTCTGATTTTTTACTTGCATCGGCGGCCTCCATAAAGGCAAATATGGCCAATGTTTCCTTTTCATTTATGGGTGAAATTCCTGTTTTGAAGAATTCAATGATTTTAACTAACAAAGGATCATAGCCATTGTATGGTCCTAGATGTAGGATGCCAGTTTTGCCAAAAGCTGTTCCGCCATATTCTTGTTTACCCGATTTTATTCCTCTGAAAGTGCCGATTCTGCCATCCTTCCAAATGCCAGTACAAACTTCTTGGTCTTCTGAAATGATTCTTTGAACCGATTCACAATCAGGCCCCATCACGGTAAACAACATTTCAACGCCATGTATTCCATACCAAAATAAATCTGGATGAGTCTTTTCGAATTTCATGGGGCTGTATGTATCTGCACCCTTAACTTCTCCAATTTTACCCTCTTTGATTTCTTGCATTCCGGTGGCATAGCGAAGAGAAGAAGACGAAAATACAGGTATTTTGTATTTTTTGGCCTCCTTAAAAATGGCTTTAGCGTCTGCTAATGAGGCAGCAATGGGTTTGTCAATGAAGGTAGTTTTACCTGCCTTAAAGACTTCAATGGCTTGCTCTAAATGCAATCGGCCATCATTGGTTTCCAGCATGACAAAATCTACTTTATTAAGTAATTCCTTTATGGAATCTACAATCTCAACACCTAATTTTTTCACTTCTTCGGTATAGCCCGGAATTCTTTCTGTACTTGACAAGATGTCCTTGCTTCCGTGCGGGTAGGCCGCTACGATTTTAAATCCATCGTAAACGGGATTCGGAGAAATGGCGTTCAATGCCTTGGTAAAAGCGACACTGTGAGAGGTGTCTAAACCTATGATTCCAATTCTTTTGCCTACCATTTGAGTGGGATCAAATAACGATTTTGCAAATGGTAAGCTAAGGCCAGCCATTACTAAAGGTTTCATAAAATTCCTGCGTGTTAATTTTTCATTCATGATTTTAGTCTCAAAATGTCCATTTTTTTATTTGATGTCCTTTTAGGGCATAAAAGATTAGGTAAAGGTAACAGGGTAACAAAACGGTGTAAGCACTTTTTAAATCATATTGGTCAGCAAAATACCCATAAATAAGTGGTAAGATGGCATTACCGCATAATCCCATGATCAGAATGGAAGCACCTATTTTGGTGAATTTCCCTAAACCATCGAGTGCCAATGGCCAAATTCCTGCCCAAATTAATGAATTAGCCAATCCCAATGCCACCACGAACCATATACTGAGATCTGCTTTTAATCCGGCAATTTCCACTACTCCTTGACTCATTAAAATGCCGATGGTAAAAAGTAAACCTAAAAAGGTGCAAATGCGCAAAGCATTCACTTGACTGATAAATCTTGGAATACAAATTATACCAAGAATGTAACCGAAAATGGTGGCAGCAAGCGTAAAAGAGGGGAATACTTTTGCCTCCATGAGTTGGATATTCATGGATCCTGCATATGGGATGACGG
>JBILRJ010000054.1:0-13090 GCA_044372695.1 Spirosomataceae bacterium | reverse complement strand
TACCGCTTCGTTCAAATCTTTCGTTAGGATTAAGCGTTGGCCCTAATTAAATTTTTACAGCAAATGATCCATGTTTTTTTTAACCCTTAATTCGCATTATTAGGGGTTAGTTTCTTGTTGTTAAGGATTATTTAAAAAAAAATAAAAAAAATGTAGGTATTAAAACCCGTGTGTTTCAGAGAGATAATCAAAAAAAAAGGCTCAGGAAGAAAAAAATCCCACATTTTTTGAATCATGATTTGCATAAAAAAAAATAAATTAAGATATTTGCAAACCGAAATTCAAAAACGGTCCTATAGCTCAGCTGGTTCAGAGCACCTGCCTTACAAGCAGGGGGTCCTAGGTTCGAATCCTAGTGGGACCACAGAAACCACCTCAAACGAGGTGGTTTTTTTGTTTTTAGGGTCTTGGGTAGCAGAATGGGTAGCACGAGAGGGGGATTTCGATTGAAAAGTTGGTTTGTTTAAATTTAAGCTATAAACAATAATTTTAAACTGACCATTTGGGGGTTAAAAATCCTAATACAGTAATAATCCCGTGCTAATTTATTCTAGTTTTTTTGCATAAAATTCTGAACTAAATAAATTATTTAGATATATTTTTTCTTCATATTTGGATTTAAATAAAAACATTTAATCTAATTTTACCGATCATTTGATTAAATAGTTAACACTAATCTGGATCTAATTCTTTTAAGTCTTTCTCCGACTGTCTTACCATCTTATCAAGTTGTTCAAGTCTATCAATAGCTGCATGAGCTCCTTTATTTTTTGGGGTTTTTGATATTTTTTTTCTGTTTGTTTTTTTTGAATTTTCAATTGCATTATTAATTGCATTTCTTTTTAAACCTTCAAAAAAATCATTGTTCAATTTTATTAAAAATTTGAAAATCCCCATTTTAGTTAAATTTAGTTTAAAATTATTTATTAGGATTTTACTTTAGACAGCTTATTTAAAAGCTCTTTCTTTTCAAGTGCTTTTTTATCTAATTTAATATTGAAAATATATGGTTCTGTAAATTTTTTAGTGTCTTTTATAGATTTTTCCAACTCAATAATCTTATCGTATTGATTATCTAAAATTGTTTTTCCCAACTTACCATTGTTTGTAGTTATCCAATTAATATTTTCATAATTAAGAATCTGCACAGTAGGAAATAGTTTAATAGTATTTGTTGGGTCTATTTTATCATATAAAATATCTACCAAAGATTTCCTAGTAAACATCTTACTATTTTTCCAAAATACTTTACTTTTACCAGTGGCTGAATCATGTCCATCTATTCCCATAGTAATCACAATATTATCAACTAATTTTTGAACCTTAATTGCATAGAATGCATGTATCAAATATAGACCATTATAAAATGGATCTACAATTTCACTTTTTAATTTCTTAGTCATTTCAGTTATAGAATAGTCATTTTTTAATAGATTCACTTGACGGTCTTTTATTGGAAAATAATCTTCTTTAAAAACAATAAATATTTCAATTTGTTGTTCAGTAAATTTAATACCCAACTTTAAATGATTCGAAGGACTAGTATAAAAGTCCTTCCCAATTTTGGGTGCTGATTTTAATAAATTATCAGCTACTTTATCTAATCCAATAAATTTAATGGGAAGATTAGCATTAAAATATTTTTGAAATAAATGGCTATTAGGGGTATTAAATGCTTCATTTTTAATTTTCTCAAATTCCTGAATTGAATTTTGATATTTTTGAAAATTTTCCAAGTAAGTAGAATATGATTTTTCAAATTCTTTAAAACTTAAATTGGCTTCATTTGTTTGGTTTTCATTAATGTTTACATATATATTTTTCAACTCCTCTAAAACTGAATCAAATTCTTTTTTTCTTTCAAAATCTGATTTTTCAAGAGCTGATATTTCGTTTTCTGTGTCAGAAATAAAACTTGAGTATTCCGAATATAATTTTTTCTTATAAAAAATATTTTTAAAAAAGTTACTATAAAATCTTTTGTAATCATCCAAAGAATATGAACTAATTTCGATTAATTCTTTGATTTTAGGGTTATTATAAAAACTTATTTTTAAATCTTTTAGTGATAATTCATTTACCAATAGTTTAGATGAAAATTGAACTTTTTTAAAAATTGAATGATTACTGAATTGACCAATTGGTTGAAATTCATCAACATTCTGATAGCAAACATTTTTAATTATTTTTATCAATTCTTGAAAATCATTATCAGCCTTATTAGCAGCTAATATATGTGTTTTCAACTCTCTTTCTTTCTTTTCTCTTTGTTCTCTTCTACGAGCTTCTACCTTTCTTGCATTTACATTTCTTTCCCTTTCTTTTTCACGTTCTCGTTGACTTTTTTGCCAAGATGTCAATTTTTTTCCCATATTTTTTTTGAGTTAAAATAAATAAAAGTTTAATCACAAATAATTCATATTAGGTTAATTACGTAATTAACCTATTTTTCTTAATGTTCAAGCAAATTTATTTTGAATTTATATATTAATTTGAAAATCAGTTTAGCAAAAAATCAATTTTAACTTTTTGTACTATGAAAAATTCAAACACGAAAAAACAATTAAATGCAGAGGATTTATTAAATGTAGAATCTGACATCATTAAAAGAATTGCTGAGGAAGTTATTGATTCTGAAATTTCAGAAATTGTTTCTGGGCATACATCTTCAACAACTGGGCACAGATCTGGAAGCTCTCATGTTTCTCATGCAAGTGCTATGAAAGAAAATTTGAATTCTAAAAATAAATAATTCAATTTTGAAGAAATTAATTAATTATATTTTTTCAACTTTAGAAGTTCAATTAGCGGTTTTTCCTGAATTTATTTCATTTTTAGATAAAAAAAAAGAAATAATAAGGATAGTCGTAGATTCTAATAATCCAATTGATTCTAAATTATTTGATGAATTTGGTATTTATAACACTTTAAATAAGTTATACACATCAAAATCAAAAAATAGTTTCGGACTAATTTCGGAATTTAAAACAGAATCATGTTCTATCCCAATACAAATGCTAACACTTTCATTTTCAAATTATAATTTGGATAAATTTGTAAAAGCTGAAATATCTGGAGATACCGAAAAATCTGGTATTTTACTTGGTTATCCAAAGTGTTGCTGTAATAATATTGAAGAAATAAATTTTTTCAAGAACAAATGGGCTATTTACTATTTGGAGGACTTTAGTAAAAATGGTATTGCTTCAAAATTTGCTAATAGATTCCCAATAGCAATTGGAGGTATGAGTTTGATTGGAGAACTTTTCCCCTGTTCTTTAAGCTGCAAAGCAGCAATAAGTTATACCCAAATGATGATTGAGTCATTAGAAAAATATTCATTTAATGAAATAATAAAAACAAGCCTTATATATAGTGCTCTCCCAGTTCACATAAATCGATCTAACGGTGAAATTTCCAAAGAAAGTCATAGTGATTTTGAAACAATAATTTTTTCATAATTTTATGTATCCTATACAAGAAATTGTACTCAAAATTGCTACAAGGTGCAATCTAAATTGCACTTATTGTTATGAATATAATTTAGGTGATGTTTCATTTAAAAATCAATCAAAATTTTTTAACTCTCAGCTTATATCTTCTTTAGCAAAACGTATTAACGAGCATTGTGAAGAGTTTGCATTAAATGAATTTACAATTGGAATCCATGGAGGTGAACCTTTACTTATGGCACCAATTGAAATTGAAAACTTATTAGAATCCTTAATGAAAGGGTTAAATCCTAAACTTAGGATAAATTTCGCTATTCAAACAAATGGGATTTTACTTGATAAGTTTTACATTGAGATATTCAAAAAATATAATGTAAAAATTAGTATTAGTTTAGATGGTGTTAAATCAAGTCATGATAAAAATCGAATTGATTTTTCAGGGAAACCAACTTATGAAAAAGTTGTTAAAGCCATTGATTTATTGAAAGTCGAGGCCAATGAATTATTTGTAGGAATTTTATGCGTAATTGACATTTTTTCAGATCCAATCGAAACATTTGACTCTTTAGCTAAATTTGGTGTTGATATTGATTTTCTACTTCCTTTAAACCATTGGGATAACTTACCAACCTATCCGCCAAAAATTAAAAATGCCTACGGTAAATGGTACTTTAAAATCTATGATGAATGGGTAAATAAAAAACGAAATAATCATATTGATGTAAGATTTTTGAAAAACATAATCGTTCAACTTTTAGGAGGTTCAGCCATTTATGAAGTTATGACTGTCAATCCCATTGGACTATTAACTATTAATACAGATGGTTTCATAGAAGGTGTGGATACAATCAAATCAACAGCAAGTGGAGCACAAATTACAAATTTGAATATAACTGATACAAGTTTTACTCAAGCATTAAACCATGATGTTGTTAAAAGTAGACAAGGGGGAATCGAAAATCTATCTGATAAATGTAAAAATTGTAAATTTTTGATTGGATGCTCTGGCGGTTATTTCCCAAATCGTTATTCTGCTAAAAATGGATTTGATAATCCTAGTGTTTACTGTGATGATTTATATTGGTTATTGGATAAAATTCAAATTGATTTAGAAACTAAAATTTCAAATGAATAATTTTTTATTTGATATATTGCCAATCATTAATTGTTTAGAAAATTCAAAACAATATTTAAATCATTCATATTTTTTTCATTTAAAAAAGACGATAAGCAATAAACAATTATTCAAAGGCCTTGATTTTAGCAATCTCAATATTTTATTACAACATAGTTTAGAAAAAAAAATAGAAAACAATTCAATTAATTACTTTATACTAAATGTTTTAAAATCTATTAATAATTCAGACAAACACCTATCTAAAAAAAAGGTCATTTGGATAAATTCATTAATTAAATTAGTAATTAATAATGAAGTCCCCCATAATATATTAGATTTTGAATCAAATAATTTCAAGTATAAAATTCCAATTGGAATTGAAGAAGTATTGAACATAGATTTTGGAGAATGGGAAACATTAAAATCTGAAAATCAATATATTGAATGGGAACAAATATTTGGAGAATCTTTACATTTAATAAATTATTTAAATCCTGATATTTTAAAAACAATTAACCTATTAGTTGAAAATATTTTAGTAGTAAATAATATTGGCAATAACCATGGAAGCATGAGTCCATTAGCTATTAGAGGTACAATCATATTACCAAATATTCAAGATCCAACATTAATAGCAGAGTGTTTAATCCACGAATCATTACACCAATTATTATATCATATTGAAAATATTAAAAGATTTTTCAAAGATGATATTTCAGGTATGGAGGAGATTTATTATTCACCATGGAAAACGAATCCACGTCCCCTAATTATGGTCCTACATGGCGCATTTGTATTTACAGGCGTAATATTATTTTATGAAAAATTAAGAAAATCATATAAATACAAACATATTCAACAAATATTCAGTGAAAGATTATCTAAAAGATTTCATCAAGTTAAAATAGCCATTGATATATTAACTCAAAGCAAACGACTTTCAGATTTTGGACTTTCTATAATTGAAATATTAAAATCGCAATTAGATGAAATAACAAGTGATTTAGCAGTTGTTAACAATGAAATTTTAGATCATAAAATAAATTATTCTAAAGGTATATATCATTCAGACTATCTTAAATGAAAAAGAAAAATGAGAGATGGTATTACATTTTTTTAACAGTTCTAAAAACGTTAAAAAGTGAATTCACCTTAAATGTTGAATTAAAATCAATTTTAAAAGAGGATATAATAGCATCTTGTAATTCAATCGAATGTAAATTTGAATCCATTAAGATTCTAGATAAAGTAAGAAATAATATCCCACTAGACCAAAATGACCTTATATTTCTAAAGTTGTTAAAGCAACCACATAATAAAAAACAAAAACTTCAAGTTATAACGAAATCAAAAGAAATTGAACATATTTTAGATTCAGATTTTTATAATTTTCTTGAAACAGACGAATCCAAAGTTTTGAAAAGTTATAATTCTGGAATGCAATTCATTTCGAATATATCTAAAGATTGGAGTAAAATGATCTCCAATAATTTAGATATATTATGTGGAATTAATGATCAATATAATTTAATTAACTCAGGTTTTACTAAGGATTTTCCTGGATTAATTAATTTCAACATTAACGGCGATACAATTGTTTTAGCTGAACAATTAATTCACGAAACAACTCATTTAGCGTTTGAAAACGAACTTTTTTTCAATAAAAAATTGTCGAAATTATTAAACGAGTTACCTCCAGTTTTTTCAATTTTCGCCAAAAAACCTAGAAAATTAGACTTAGTAATTCATGGCTTATTAAGTTACACCTCAATTTATTTTCTTTATGAAATAGCATATAAGAAAAAGATGATTAACAATAATTTTTACATTAAAAGGAATAAATCAATTACAAAATACATTAAAAATGCTATCTATAATCTAAATATGGTTTTTAATGAAAATAATTGGAATTATATCTCTAATATATTTTACAAAATCTCTAAAATTAATCCAATTGAATTTTGGAGAAATTTTAAATTTAAAGAATCTAAAAAATCATTTCAAATAAGTAAATTCTCAAACTATCTAAACCAAATTGAAATAGCAGAGTTGATTTTAGCTTTGGAAGGAAATAAAGTTTCAAGAATAAGTATTAATGTAAAAGAGTTACCACAAATTATTGAATTAATTTCTGAACTAAAAATTTATTATTGTTTTTCAGATTACTTATTTTCAGGAGGGAGTGATGTAGAAAACACAACATTTCAAAACAAAATTTCAAATGTTCATAATTTGGATACAGTTTTGAAATCAGATACTCAAACATATATACATCTATATTTATCTAATTCTCAAAAATTAGTTATTAAATCATTTAAATTAGATAAAATAGATGAATCTGGTACTTTGTTTAAAACACCTAAATGCTGTCAAAAATTTTTTAAAGAAAAATGGAATTTTGAAGACTCGAATTTTGACGGTGATTTAGTTAAGTATTATCTAAATTCAAAACACGAATTTAATGCGAAATTTAATTTATACAATCCAGTAGGAATGTATTTTGGATTTGGTTTTTGTTGGCATTTCCCTTGTTCATTGAGTTGTTCTAAAACAAAAAAAACAGTTGATGACCGAATTAAAATATTAAAAAAATATCCCAAAATTTATTCCTATTTAGCTAAAACAAAAAAGTTACATTATTTTTATCAAAACGGTTATAATTATAAATCAAATTAATTTATGGGCGATCAAATTTTAAAAGACAAAAACAATAAGATTATTGGAAAAATAAAGCAACTGAGCAATGGCCAATTGGAAATCTATAATTACCATAACAAGAGATTAGGCAAATACGATCCCAAAACGAATCAAACTAGAAATAGCAATAATAGTTTAGTTGGAAAAGGTAATTTATTAACGCTACTATTAATTAGTAATAAATAATTTATATTTTTTTTAATTTTTAAGTCAATAAAATAAATATCAAAACAGGTATCTTGTAAATATTTTCGATCTCAATTTTTTAATTTAAAATATCTTTCTAATGTAAAAAGCAGCAATTTATCATGAAAATAGTAAAATCAACACCACTATTACTACAATTATAAATAAATATCCAATTGCTTTATTTTTTTTCTCCTTCCTCTTTTTCTCGTTTACAATTTCAATAATTTTGTCAGCAAGATTTATTGATTTTTCTATTAATGAATTAACTTGTTTAAAAAATAATTTTTCTTTTTCAAAGTCCATCATTTCAAAAACTGAATAATTATATTTTTTAACATTTTCTGAAAAAATCGAACTTTTTTTAAAATCATCAACTAATAATTTGACAACATCATTCAAATAAAATCCATAACCATCTAAATTATTTTGTGTTTTGTATTCAACCCTTTTTAGACCTTTAATTTCAGTTTTAGCAAACAATGAATTATCAACACCCATTCTAGAAATCACAAAATTGCTAAAATAATAATTTTCTAATTCTGAATTAGATTCAGATGATTCATAGAGTTTATCACAAACAGTTTCACTGTAATATTCATCTCCATGTAATAAAATCCCATTTGTAGGGTCACCATTTAACACGAAAGGTTTTCTAAAAGAATTATTCTTTTTCAATAAGTTCTTAAAAAAATTTAAAACATCATTGTACTCTTTCATCGAAATACTATATAAAGTTTCAACTATTTGAGCATTTAATAATCCCATCACACCATTCTTAATTATTTCGTCTAAAAAACCTGTTCCTCCGAGAGTATATTTATCATATAATTTACCATACAATTTATCATCTTTTATAAAAGAAAATGGTTCGCAGGCTTCAATCTTCGATTCATAGCTTGATAATTTTCCATTCTTAAATCTACCCCTAAAAGCAATTATCCTTCTGTTTTGAGACGTGCTTTGACCATAAGCTGTTAATTCAGTTGTTTCTAGAGAATTATCAGATGATTTGGCGATGGAAAAATCTTTGAAATAGTTCTCAAAATAACTTAATCGTGTATTTAAATTAAATTTATTATTCAATATTTCTAATTCATCTTCAGAAATATCGTTTTCTAAAAATTTATTAAGAAAATATTCATTTGATAACAATAAATCAGCTTTTAAATCAAATTCCAGTATTGATTTTCCTGATTTTAAAATCCTTTCAATAAAAGATATTTTGTAATACTTATATGTTGGCTTTTCCTTTAAATATTCGGAGTAAATTTTAATAACATTTTCCATAGAATTTTATGACTCAAATCAAAAAGTATACGTATATAGTATTTTTAATTTTTAAGTCGATTTAATTGAAAAGTATTTATAATCATTAAAATATTGTTAAAAAATAAGGATGACTTTATTGAATCTAATTGACTAACTGTGCTTGAAAATCCTTTTTGAATATTTTTATTAATTGAAACTAAATTTGCGTTTATAATATTTAATTTAAAGCTAATATCGCCTAACTTGTCATCAATACTTTTTAATTTGTTGAAAATATTTTTCTCAATTGTCTTATCAAAAACGCCATATGGCTCAATTTGAAATTTTAGTTCATTAAACGAAAAATCATCGTTTTCTGAAATAAATTGAATCATTGAATTAGCAACAAATATAACATACTGAATCTCGAACATCTTCATGACGATTATTTCATATAATTGAGACATTGCGTTGAAGCTACTTTTATTTAATTTATTTCCAAATCCTCCAGTTCGAACTTCAGCCCTGAATAAAATTAAATAATCTCCAAATTTATCTACTGTTTCTTGTAATTCTAAATAAGATTGATCTATATGTCTTGTTATCAAATTTAAGTCAATATTATACTTTTCAGTTTTTTCTGAAATTTTATAAAACTCCTTTTTAAGACTCATCAATGAGGCTTGAGGACAAACTTCTTTATCAAATCCTTCTAACAATTTATTTAAAATAGTTTTATGGTATAAAACATAAGATTCAGTGTAGATACCAAAAATTATCCTTTGTGCCTCATCATCTAAATCACCAGCATTAATAGCTCCAAGATTCCATGAATTAAATTCTATTTCATTACCCCAACCAGTAATTTCAGAACCCTCTAATTCATAATATCCAGCAAATGTGAAAACTTTATTTGATGTAAATCCTAAAACTGTTCGAGCTAGTTTAAGTAATTCATCTTCATTAATTTTTAATAACGACAGAATTATATTTTTATTCACAAAATAATCTTCTAATTCATGCGAATCAATATATTCTAATATTTTATCCAAATTTTTAACAGCTATGCCACTAGAATTGCTGTAATCACCGCTATTTAAATTTTTAATAGAAAACAAATTGGTGGAATTTAACTCTTCATCATCGGGAACCATTCCATACTCATTCGGATCACGACCTCTATCATTCCATAATTTATTATGGTTAAAAATAATCCTATCAGTAAATTTCTTGGTTTGAATAAAAAGATTCAAATCCTGCATTGTATTCATGTGAGAGTATGTATGTACATAAGAATACAATGCATTCAAGCCTTCTTTGACATAAAAACTATAAGGATCAGCAAATAAAGCATCAATATTAATTGAATCAATTAAATCTGTACTGTAAGTTTTTAGTGCTTTAAAACTTTCATTAACTTGATTTACTTTTGTTTGCGAATCAACATTCTTTTTGTTGAATAAATCAAAAAATCCCATAATTATTTATTTTTATAAAGCCCAGGAATGCACGTAAGTAAAAAACAGATAACCGTAACCCAAATAAGGACCAAAACCTTTTTTTTGTTAGTTTGAATTATACAAATTAATTTTAAAACTAATATATAAAATACTTTTAATATAATTTTAAAATTTGAATTATGATTAAAGAATTTCTAAGCTTTTTTGATTCTGAAATAAACCAAATTTCTGATAGTAATACAAAATTCAAACTTTTTAAAAGGTTATTTATCGACGAATGCAAGTACAATTTGGACCTTTTAAACATAATCAATTTTTCAAAGGTTAAAAGTGATGATGAACAACTAGGTAAATTGATTCAATTATTATCTCAATCGGCACTTGAATTAATAATTTTTGATGTATATAAAAGCAAATCTGAATCTTACATTTTCAATATGTTTAATGAACTACTTCAAAATGAAAAAATAAAAATTGGTGGCGAATCTATTTTGGAACATATTAAATCAAGTGATTCAATTATTTTTAATCTTTATAAAAGAATATCTGTTTTAAAGGCTGTTGCGAAAATCGACACAAGTTCCGAAAGTTTTAAAAATCTAAATTATAGAACTAGATTAAAGAACTTAAGAGCTTTATTACTTGATATTATAAACAATATTGAATACTAAAATTATTATTTAAGAAATAATCAAGATGTTTTGTTTTAAATAAATAGGGTAGCAAATAGAATAGCAGACCTTCCAAATTAAAACAATCATTAAACAAATCATTGTTTAATGATTTTCTTTGATTTAAGACCCAAAAGAACGATTTGATACGTTTAATATTCGTTTTAATTACATCCGACTCAACTAGTGGGACCACAGAAACCACCTCAAACGAGGTGGTTTTTTTATTTTCGGACAAAGTGGGTGGCACCAATGGGGGTTTTATACGAAATGGAAACCTCAAAACAAAGAAGATCGAACTATGAGAAATTAAAAGCTGCCAAAGATTGCACAGAAAAAAAAGAAATTATACATTCACGAAAACGCGAAACACTCCTTAAGCAAATACCAATTAGTTTGACGACGTAAAGTGGTCAGTTATTAGGGCGCTTTTGGATAAATAATTATATGAGAATAAAGGTCCTATCTACCTTGTTGCTAATTGTTTCTCATTTTATGAGTTATTCTCAAAAAGCACAAAATAAAAAACAATCAGATCGCCCTTCAAAATACAATATGGTTGTTTCTAAGGAAACAATGGAACAGGTTTTTAATGAAATAAAGACACCGTATAAATTTGGTATTGTGTTTAAACACCCTGACGCAAATAAACTAATAGATAGCCCAACGATATTCAAAAAAAATGGCGTTTGGTATATGACCTATATTGTTTTTGATGGTAAGGGGTATGAGACGTGGTTGGCCAAAAGTAAAGATTTACTACATTGGAGCTCAATGGGTAAAATTCTTTCTTTTTCCAATGACAGCTGGGATGCGAACCAAAAAGCGGGATATATGTCATTAGTAGATATTGATTGGGGAGGGAGTTATAGGGTAGAAAAATTTCAAAACAAATATTGGATGTCCTATTTGGGTGGAAATACGAGTGGATATGAGGCTGGTGTATTGGGTGTGGGTATGGCAAACAACAAAACAATTACAAAACCAGTAGAATGGCAAACAGTTGAAAGACCAATATTGCAAGCGAAAGATATTGATTCAAGGTGGTTTGAAAACAAAACTATTTATAAAAGCACCGTTATTAGAGATAAAGATAAACTAACATCCCACCCATTTGTTATGTTTTATAATGCAAAAGGAGATACTGCTAAATATGAAAGTATTGGTATGGCGGTTTCGGATGATATGGTTTCCTGGAAAAGATATGGCACATATCCCGTGATCACAAAATACAAAGGCATTTGCGGAGATGCACAAATAGTCAAAATAAATAAATTATATGTCATGTTTTATTTTGGTGCATTTTGGAAACCTGGTGCTTTTGAAAGATTTGCTTGTTCCTATGACTTAGTGAATTGGACCGAATGGGAGGGCGATGATTTAATTAAATCTTCCACAGATGATGATGAAACCTATGCGCACAAACCATGGGTGATCAAATGGAAGGGTGTGGTTTATCATTTTTATAATGCAGTGGGAAAATCAGGGCGAGTAATTGCATTAGCAACCTCAAAAGATTTAAAAGGCAAATAGCATAGTTCTTAGAATTTTATGGCACCAAACCCCAAAGTGGGTAAGTTAAAAATATAAGTTCGCCTTAATCTAATTAAAATTTGATTGTAGCCGTATTGAATCAGCCTTAGGATACTCCAGAAACCCCCTCCTAAAGAGGTGGTTTTTTTTGTTTTATGGCTAGATTAGCCAAGTGGGTAGCACGAGAGGAGTTTTCAGGAGAAATAGAGGTTTGTATAATTACAACAAAGGTTTTATCGGTCAAATTTGCTATAAGTCCTTTACACAACGAAACCCTACTGGGTACCTACTTATCTCTTTGGGATCAAGATAATATCGATGTGAAGTGGTATAAAAGGACCAATTGTTAAAATTAGAACCCCCTCGCATCACTTTGTACTTTTCGCCGTATTCCTCTATAAGCTTAATATTGCCTGGATAAGGCTTATACCAATCTGCAGTCCATTCCCAAACACTACCGGCCATGTCATAACAGCCATAAGGACTAGCGGGTTTAGCGATTGAACCGCCTCTTGATTCATTGTAATCCCAAGCAACAAAAGATTCATTGAACGTATTGCCCCAAGGGAATAGACGACCATCAGTCCCTCTGGCCACTTTTTCCCATTCTTTTTCAGTGGGCAATCTAGCCCCGTTCGATTTACAATAGTTATTTGCTTGTTCCCAATTGACAATTACGGCATTGCCCAACTGCCCCTTTGAGTATTTGAAACTAGGATCGAA
>JBILRJ010000327.1:0-3459 GCA_044372695.1 Spirosomataceae bacterium | reverse complement strand
TTTAGTGAGTGGGTTCAAGAAAGAAGTATTTACAACGCTGTATCCGAAGATGCAAGAGTGGAATTTCCTCTTGGATTTACCGATCCCAAAGAATCCTTAGACAAAGGTAATGTAGCGGTTATTCCTTATGGAAAAGGTAGATTCATTTATACCGGCTTGGTCTTTTTCCGAGAATTACCTGCAGCTGTTCCTGGTGCTTGGCGCTTATTTTCCAACCTAGTTTCCAATCCAAATAGTAAATAATACATGAAATTTCAGGCCCTATTTTTATTTTTTTTATTGAATCAAACATTTTCCGTTTTTTCGCAAAATGTTCAAATTCCAAAAATCAATACCCAACAAATTACCATTGCACGTGATGCATATGGGGTTCCTCATATTTTTGCTCCGACAGATCCAGAAGTGGCCTATGGTTTAGCATGGGCTCATTCTGAGGATGATTTCAAAACAATTCAAACATTGATTTTAACGGGTAAAGGAAAATTAGGAACTTACCTTGGAAAAAAAGGTGCTCCTGTTGATTTCGTTTTTGGCTTACTCAACACTCGAAAAGTAGTGGATGAGCAAATTAAATCCATGGATCCCAAATTTCTACAGCTTCTACACGGTTATTTAAAAGGATTAGAGGCCTATGGAAAAGCTCATCCCAAAGAGATACTTAATAAACATGTATTTCCCATCGAAATAGAGGATTACATTGCCACCACCATGTTTTCTGTAGCTGTTTTTTGTGGAGTAGATAGAACATTACCCAAAATTTTGAATGGCAGTATTCCGCATTTAGAAAATCTAAAAGGAGAAGGAAGTAATGCTTTTGCCATAAATTCAAGTAAATCTGCTTCTGGAGAACCCATGTTAGTCATTAACGCCCATCAGCCCATAGAAGGAGCCACAGCCTTTTATGAAGCACATCTTCAATCCGATGAAGGTTGGAATATTTTGGGTGGATTATTTCCGGGGGGACCTTTGATTTTCCATGGAGTAACTCCCAATTTGGCTTGGGCACATACAGTGAATATGCAAGATAAAATCGATGTTTATCAATTAGAAACAGATAAAAGTCATCCAGGTCAATACAAAGTAGATGGAGAGTGGTTAACCTTGGAAAAAAGAAAAGTGTCTTTAAAAATCAAAGGTATTCCTTTTTCTCTTTCAAAAATGGCCTATGTTTCCATTTATGGCCCTACGGTAAAAAGCCCTAAAGGCGAGTATTTTTCCTTGCGATTACCGTCCTTAATGGATGCCGGTGCATTGCAACAATGGTACGCCATGAATCGATCTTCTAATTTGAAAGAATTTAAATCAGCTTTGGAACAAAATCACTTAGCGATGTTTAACATACTCTATGCGGATAAAAATGACCAAATTTTTTACGTTTCCAATGGAAAAATGCCATACAGAAATCCAGATGTTAAATACAATTGGAGCAGTACGATTCCAGGTAATACCAAAGCGACTTTGTGGAATTCATTTAAGCCATTCAGCGCTTTGCCGCAATATTTGAATCCCAAAGCTGGTTATTTGTTCAATACCAACCATTCTCCATTTATGGCAACAGCCGAAAATGAAAATTTAAATCCAGCCAATTTTGATAAAAATGATGGATATGAAACCTATCACAATAACCGAAGCAGAAGAGCTAAAGATTTGATTGATTCTTACGATAAGATTTCTTGGGAGGATTTGAAAAAAATTAAATTTGACCAACAGCTTCCTGATAAAATTCTTTATCCATATGGCATCAGTGCCGACTCATTGTTCTTAGTCAATGAAAAGGAATATCCACAATTAAGTTCCATTATATCAGAATTGAAGAATTGGAACCATGTGGCCTCCGCAGAAAGTAAAGGGGCATTGATTTATAATTTGGCCTATTATTACATACCGAAAACCTTCGGGAACGAAAAAGGCACTCATTTAAGCATCCCACAAGCTGTGCAAACCTTTCAATACATCCATGATTTTCTAATGAAAAATTACCAGCGAACCGATATTACTTTGGGCGATTTCCAACGACTGGTTCGGGGAAAGGAAAATTGGCCACAAGGTGGTATGCCGGATGTATTGGCAGCCGTCATGTCTGATCAAATGGATGAAGCTCACAAGAAAATGGTATCTGGAGATGCTTACATCGGATTTATTCGCTTTCCTAAAGATGGTTCTTTACCCATCATTGAAACAGTCAATACCTTTGGCGCTAGTTCACACCCGGAATCCAAGCACTTTGCAGATCAAAGAGCTTTGTATCAGGCGCAAAAAACGAAGAGAATGACCTTGGATAAAGCAGAGATTTTAAAATCAGCGGAAAGAGTTTATCACCCAGAGTAGGTAAAAGGTAATAGGTAAAAGGTAATAGGTAATAGGTAAAAGGTAATAATGCGAATTAAGGGTTGAAATAATAAAATTTAAGCTTATTTAGTGTTGGAAAAAATAGTGAGATGAGACGGAAAAATAGTGTTAAATTTAGGATAAGTACCTGATAACCATCGTTTTTCAAGCAAAAAATACGCTATTAAATACGCAACGGATCTTGTTCAAAAATTTTGAGGCTAGGAGATAATTTAGACTTTTTTCTAGTTATTTCTATCATCTTTCTTTCACTCCACGGATTGTATCCGAGGTTATGGACATTGTAGCCTTTCAGGCTACATATACCTAGGATGTAGCATTTACAACAACCCCAAAGGGGTTTAATATGCATAACCATGGATGAAATCCGTGGAATTGAAAAGTACAAATTAGCAGCTTATAACTTTTATATGAAATTTTAACCCTTAATTCGCATTATTACCTAATTACCTGTATTTATAAAACCCTTCTCCCGACTTTTCTCCTAATTTTCCAGCATCAATATAGGTTTTTAACAATTCAGCAAAAGCCTGGGATGCCGGATCTGGGAGTGTATGCGTAACATGCCAAGCGGTGTCCAATCCAATGCTATCCAGAATGCCAAAAGGCCCCATAGGCATATGGAAATTAACCATCCAAGATTTATCAATGTCCTCTACTGTTGCTATTCCTTTTGTTAATAATTTACCCGCTGCACCAATACAGGCCAATAGCATGGCATTGAAGATGTATCCATGATTTTCTTTTTGAACATAAACGGGAACCTGATTAATCGATTTTCCGAAATCTTCCAAAATAGGGACTAAGCTTAAATCGGTTCCTGGATGCGGCATAATATCCACTACTCGAGAATAAAACACATCATGAAAATGCAAGGCGCAAAACTTTTCGGGTCGACCACTAATTTCTGCAAATTGCGATGGCAACATATAAGAGGAATTCGTAGTAAATAATGTTTTAGATGGTGCTATTTTTCCAAATTGGGTCCATACTTCTTTTTTGATTGCCTCATCTTCTAACACACTTTCATTGATGATGTCTGCATCCAAAACCGCTTCCAAGGGGTCTAATGTGAAAATTAAACGTGCCAAGGCTTGTTTTGATTTTTCA
>JBILRJ010000326.1:0-3461 GCA_044372695.1 Spirosomataceae bacterium | reverse complement strand
CCCTACTCCTTCAAAAACTTCAACACCTTTTCTTGGTACTTGGGAAGCAAATCGACAGGCACTTTTTGGTACAACTCCCGATTAAGCGCCTGCTTTTTCAAATAAGGAAGTAAATTGGGTGGTGGATTTTCTCTCCATTGTTGAATGGCGGATTTCGAGGCTCTTTTGGCATCTTCACCTTGTTCTTTCAAGGCATTTTCAGCCTCCATTAAACGCGGAAGTAATTGCTCCTGCTGTTTATTCATGGCATTATTTAAGCGCT
This sequence comes from Spirosomataceae bacterium, assembly GCA_044372695.1. GTDB lineage: Bacteria > Bacteroidota > Bacteroidia > Cytophagales > Spirosomataceae > Aquirufa. The sequence goes on along the minus strand of JBILRJ010000326.1, from coordinate 3,199 downwards.
TGTTAACAATGTCGGTTTCATTTTTATCCAGTTGCTTTGCCAAATCTTGGAGGGTTTTCTGCAAATCGTTCAAGCCCGGAAGCCCATTGATGTCTTGCATTTTTTGCTCAATTTCTTGTCGAATGCGGAATTGCTCCTCCGCCAATTTCATCAATTCCTCGCTAGAACCTCCCGAGTTAGACTGCTTCAATTGACGCATTTTTTCATTGACTTTTTGCTGTCTTTTTCCCCATTCTCCTTTGGAGGATTGACCTTTCCCCTTCTTTTTTCCAGGCTTGCTTTGCATTTGCTGGTTTTCAATTTGCTTCAATAAATTCGACAAAAGTACTGCCAATTTATTGCTAGATGCCATGGCTTCTTGCTGCCGATACAGCACCATCGACCATTTTCTTTCCTTCAATAATTTGGCCGTTTCATCCATTTTTTGACGCAATAATTCCCCTTCCTTCGTGATCATTTGAGATACCGGCATTAATTTCTTCGCCAAACTCTGCAAACTATCCTCCATCAAATGAACGGTCTCCCCCAATTTCACTTGCTCTTGTATGCGCTTTCGTATGGAAACATCTTCCAAATTAGCAGACCGAAACCATTTAAGTAATCGCTCCTGTTCAAATGAAACTTGCAACAAATCCTCCATCAATAATCGAATTTTACCCAAGTCGACGTTCAATTCCATCGCCTCTTGGGCCTCCATCTGATTTTCTAATTTCTCGGCCAATTGCTGAAGTTTTTCTCCCGCTTTTTTCTGTTTTTCTTGGGCTTTTTTAGGCGAATTTTTAGATAAATTTTCTTTGGCATCCTCCATCAATTCCTGAATTTCTTCCTGAATCTCTTTTTCCTCATCCAAAGGCTTTTCATCTTTTAATTGATTTTGCTCCTGCTCGGCTTCGGAAATATTTTTGCGGTCCTCCTCAAATTTCTGCAATAGTTCTTCCTGCTTTTCCAATTCCTTGGCACCCTCATTTTTCTGAGCTAAGTCAGTTTGTTCCTTGGCCAATTTTTTCAAATCATCCACCGTTTCTTGAACGATCTTCTGAACTTTTAATTCCTGGTAAAATTTCTCTAAACGCTTCAACTCATTCTCGACAGATTTACCTTGCTTCCTAATTTGATCTAAATGATTTTTCCAAAGGCTGGGATTCTCCTTGTCAAATTTGTTTAACAAATTCTCCTTTTCCTTGTCCATACTCGGATCCCAAAGTTGTTGAATCAACTTCTGTAAATTTTCCATTTTTTGCTGCCAAGCCGGATCGGATTTCTGAAAACTCATCTGCTGACCCATCCATTCATCGTTCAATTTCTTTAAATCATCCACGGCTTTTTTAAAGGCCAATTCTTTGGCGGATAATTCTTTGATCGATTGTTCATTCAATTCTTTATTTAGGAGTATGCGTTGATTGATTTCTGCCAATTCCTGCTTCATTTCACGTGCCTTGTCCAAGGAAATTTTAACTTGTTCTTCAATTTTATCCACCTTCTCGGTAGTTATAGACAATAATTTTTGAGCAGAGGGATACTCCCAAATGATTTTTTCACTCCTCCCAACTTTGGATCCATGCAATCCATCATTGTCAAAGGCCTCAATAAAATATCGTAATTGATCTCCAGCTCCCATCTGCAAGGAATCTATTCGCCAAATGAAATCAGTCGAAAAATTGGCCATTCCACGTGGATACGGAATGGACCGAACGAAAGTCAAGGATTTAGAAGCCCCTTTTCGACGCAAATCGAAATGCATATTTACCCGACTAATTCCATAATCATCTGCAACCTGCAGTTGAAGCACTTTGAAACGAAAATACAGACTGTCTTCAATGGTAGATAAATTAACCACAGGTTTTTTGTCAGGAATGACTTCAATCGATTTGGCTAAACTTTTTTGCAAAGGCAAATCTTGATTCAGTGCTAAAATTTGATAGTCGCTCGATTGGAACAACTGCTTAGAAATTTGGAATTTCTGTGATAAAGGAAAATGATTAGCCCACAGAGTTTCTTTATTGGAACTAAAATATATCCCTAACTTATCCGAATGAAATCCAGTAAGCTCCCAAGTAATGGAGGTACCTTCCGGAACTTGTACCTCTTCCGCTTGGGACAATACTTCAGGATCTTTTTTCAAATAAGCAGGGTATTTAATCCGCATTAATACCTGTTGCACACCTGGGCGAAAAACCAAAGGAAGAAAAATGGGATCTGAATAAAAAGAACCCGCTTGAAATTGAATTTGTGTGGATTTTTGAAGAACTGGTAAAAGCAAAGTGAATTCATTTGGAAGAGCTCCCGCTTTCATGGATAATTGTTCTTCCTTGAATAAAATAGCGGCATCAGACGGAAGATTTTTGCCTACTAATTTCAGTCGAATTTCTGTAGGTTCTCCAGCAATGGCTTGTAGAGGTTGATTCAAAACAACAAACTGAAAGGGTAGTTCTTTGGAATAATGCGAGGAATAATTCCAAATTCGCAGGGCCGGTTTTCTCAATAGACTGGGAAAAACAAATTGTCCCAAAGCTATCCCCAGGGTAAGGGCAAAAAAAGTATATGCAGGGTATTTTAAAATTTCTTTGTTTACAAATTCGCCAAAGGTAAAAGGTGCAAATTGTGCCTCTTTCTGACTTATGGCAGCCAAAAGTAATTCGTTTTTTTGCAAACGATTTTGCTCAGAAAGCTGCAAATAATTGATTAATTCATCCGATTGATCAGCAGGTAAAAAACGTCCGATTTCTTTCGCTAATTTCAAAAAATCTGCCGAATGCAAGCTTCGAAAAAGCTCATAAATGGGTTTATAGGTGAAAAAAGCAAAGGTAAAAATGAGTAAAAGAAAAAACAAAAAATACAATAATTCACGAATTTGAACGGGAAACCAAGCCAAATATTCCAGCAATACAAGCACGAGCGAAAAACAAAAAAGCCAAATTAGGGATTTTAGCAAAGCCAAAATCAGCTGATTACGCCAATATTTGACGTGATAAGATCTTAGCTGGAGCAATATTTTACCTAAAGTCGAATTCAATTTTTTGTCTTAAAATTTGAAAATACACATTTAAATTGAAGGCGGAGAAGGAATTGAAAATAAAATTGTAGGTAAAGGAGCATTTTGGTAAATTCGTGGAACTTTAATCTTTATGTCGCAACAATCTCAAGAGCAATATCAATTCATTGAAAGAATTTTACACCTTCATTTAGGGGGATTGGATGG
>JBILRJ010000065.1:0-11662 GCA_044372695.1 Spirosomataceae bacterium | reverse complement strand
TTGCCACCCAAGTTGAACCAGGTTGTGTTTGTTTTTCTTGCTCAAATGAACCAAATACAAACAATTTATTCTTGATAATGGCTCCACCGATACGACCACCAAATTGTCCTCTTGAAAAAGGTCCTTGCTGACTAACAACATCACCAATTTTGTTTCCAACCAATCCTTGGTCAGTTCCAAAGTAATAAGCAGAACCAGTCCAATCATTCGTACCTGTTTTGGTTACTACGTTGATGTTCGCACCCGTGGCCATTCCCTGACGAACGTCATAAGGTGCTACCAATACTTGGAATTGATCAATCGCGTCAACAGAGATAGGAGAAGCGTTAGTTTGACCTCCAATGGTAGATGAAAGCGCAAATGCATTATTGAAATATGCACCATCTACCGTAACATTATTAAATAAAGCATTACGACCCGCAAAACTTAAACCATTGGCACGAGGATCCAAACGAGCAAAATCACCCAATGAACGATTTAACGTTGGCAATGTGGTAATTTGACTATTTGAAACTGTCGTAGAAGCACCTGTGCGACCTGAATTAATGATCGAACTGCGAGAAGCTACCACTTTTACTTCTTCCAATTGAGATTGATTTACTTCCAATTTAAAGTTTTGACGTAATTCTTGCGCCAAAGTCAAAACGATTCCTGTTTGAACCGATTCTTTGTACCCGATGAAAGATACAGTAATTTTGTAAGGCCCGCCAACACGCATGTTAACAATGTTGTAACGACCATCTGCACGAGTAGAAGCACCGTAACGAGAACCTGTTGGCTCATGGATAGCTATCACGGTTGCACCAGGTAATCCTTCTCCCTTTTCATCTAAGACAGATCCTGCCAAAGCAGCGGTCGTAGATCCTTGAGCAAACACCTGCCCCAGGGGTAATGCCATCAAAAGCGCAAAAAACGCCCCCAATAACACTGAATGTGTGATAAATCTTTTCTGCATAAATTTGGAATTTAGTTATAATTTAAATTGAGAAATATTTCCACAAAATAAACCTAAAAAATCAAATACTCCAAAAACGGAGTGAAAGTATTTTAGTCCACAATTTCATTAATCGATTGATTTATAGCACTAAAAAAACATTTTATTTAAATAATCAAATTATCAGAACACATTTTATTTCAATTTTCTTTAATAATTTAACGAAAAGATAATTTTTAACTTTTTAAAGAATAATTTTAAGTTCTCATACATTCAACATGTCCAACAAAATCAGTCCCATAAAGTTAACGTCCTTCTCTCACGGAGCAGGCTGCGGTTGCAAAATTTCACCACAAATTTTAAATACCATCCTTAAAAGTGATGCTCCGAAACAAAATCATCCTTTGTTATTGGTCGGCAATGAGAGCAGAGATGATGCCGCTGTTTTTGACTGGCAAAATGGAGAAGCCGTTATTTCAACCACCGACTTTTTCATGCCTATTGTGGATGATCCTTTTGATTTCGGCAAAATTGCGGCAACGAATGCGATATCTGATATTTACGCCATGGGGGGATCTCCCTTGATGGCAATTGCTATTTTAGGATGGCCTATTGATAAAATTGCACCTGAAATTGCAGCCCAAGTGCTAGAAGGCGGCAGAGCAGCATGCGCGGAGGCAGGAATTCCTTTGGCCGGTGGGCATTCCATCGACTCCCCTGAACCAATTTTTGGACTTGCCGTGACAGGGAAAGTTAAAAAAGATCAATTAAAACAAAATGACCAAGCCAATGAGCATTGTTTGTTATACTTATCTAAACCTTTGGGAGTTGGCATTTTAACAACAGCCCAAAAAAGAGGAATCGTTCAAGAAGAAGACTTAGCGGCAGCTGTTAAACAAATGAGCACCTTAAATATACTTGGTGAAAAATTAGGCAAACTTACTTATGTTAAGGCTTTGACAGATGTCACTGGATTTGGTTTGTTTGGTCATTTAATTGAAATGTGTGATGGTTCAAAGGTTAGTTCAGAAATTGACATGGATAAATTACCACTGCTGGCCAACATTGACCTTTATTTGGAACAAAAATGTTTCCCAGGAGGCACTTCCCGAAATTGGGCTAGTTATGGACATCGCATTGACAATGAAATATCCGAGAGGAATCGTTTGATCGGTGCTGATCCACAAACTTCGGGTGGACTTTTGATTGCGGTAGATGCCAAAAATCAAGGAGATTTCGAACGTTTTATGTTAGAAAACGAACTAAATTTGCCTTTGATAGGTAAAACCATCCCTCAAAAAGAACAAGCCATTTACTTAAAGCCATGAAATTGTATTTTAGAAAACTAGGTGAATCTGGACCTGCACTCATCATTTTACACGGCATTTTTGGCTCCTCCGATAATTGGCTGGGCATCGCTAAATCCTTATCTGAAAAATACCAAGTCTTTTTAGTAGATCAACGAAATCATGGACAATCGCCTTGGTCTGATGAATTCAATTATCAAGTGATGGCGGAAGATTTATTGGAATTCATTCAAGAACACCAATTAGTTAAACCGATCATCATTGGCCACTCGATGGGTGGAAAAGTGGTGATGCAATTTGATCTGAGCCATCCCAATATTGCGCAAAAAATTGTGATTGTTGACATTGCACCTAAATTCTATCCAGTGCATCACACGCAAATATTGGAAGGATTAGGCAGCCTAAATTTAGCTACTTTAACCAGTAGAACAGAAGCCAATGAACATTTAAAAAGATTTGAAGAAAAAGAAGGTGTACGCCAATTTTTGCTCAAAAACCTATACCGTAATTCCGATCAAGCTTTTGCATGGAGAATTAATCTGGCTGTTATCACCAAAAACATTGATGTCGTTGGGCATGAGCTTTTTGTAAGAAATCCATCCTCCACACCCACTTTTTTCATCAAAGGAGCAGATTCGCATTACATACAACCTGAGGACCATCGATACATGGCCGAATTATTTGAAAATTTTGAAATCATTGAAATTCCACATGCGGGTCATTGGGTGCAGGCAGATCAACCTGAACTATTTATCAAGGCTTTAGAAGAAATTTTATGAAACTTGTATTAATCCCCTGTCCCATTGCAGAAAATACTTCTCAAGAAGTTCTACCTGAACAAGTAAAAAACTATGTTGCTAACTGCAAACATTATTTAGTCGAAAATGTCCGTAGCGCGCGAAGATTCATCAGTGAATTAAAATTAGGCATCAACATTGAGGAATTAGAATTTGAAATTTTGGACAAAGACAGTCAAAAATCCACGATTCAAAGCTATTTGAAACAACATTTACAAAATAAAACAGAACTGATTGGTGTCATTTCGGAGGCGGGTTGCCCTGGCGTTGCCGACCCTGGAGCTTTGGCAGTGAGTATTGCACAAGAATTGAACGTGGAAGTTATTCCCTTGGTGGGGCCATCCTCCATCCTATTGGCCTTGATGGCATCAGGATTTTCTGGTCAAAGTTTTTGTTTCCATGGATATTTACCCATCGATAAAAGTGCCCGACTGAAAAAGATCGATTCCTTGATCAGAGAGGTTCACCAAAGTGGACAAACTCAATTATTCATTGAAACTCCCTACAGAAACAATGCCATGTTGGACGATTTAATTGCGCACAGTCCAGCCACACAGCTAATACATGTTGCCTGTAATTTACAAGGAGAAGGAGGATTTGCTCAAACAAAAACGGCTGCCGAATGGGCCAAGCAAAAACCCGATTTACATAAAAAACCCTGTATATTCTTGCTTGGTAGCTAAGCTATTCATTGAATTATCTTATTTTTGTTTTTTTAAATCTTTACCGTGATTCAATTAAAAACTTTTTGTTTTAATCCCTTTCAAGAAAATACCTACCTACTTTGGGATGCCAAAGGCACCGGAATTGTCGTAGATCCAGGATGCTACTCGTATGAGGAACGGATGGAAATCAAAAAATTCATTGAAGTACAGCAAATCGAATTAAAAGCCATCCTTAATACTCACGCTCACATTGATCATGTATTGGGTGTCGAATTTTTTAAAAATGAGTTCCAAATACCTTTTTATTTACACCCTAAGGAAGCTGTCATTTTAAAGGATGCTGCCAATCGGGCACAAGTATATGGATTTCCGCATTATCAAGCCGCCGATGTAGATGTTTGGTACAGCGACAATGAAATCTTGGAATTTGGGGAAATGAAAATCAAAGTTTTATTTGTACCGGGTCATGCACCTGGACATGTGGCCTTATATTTGGAAGAAGAAGATAAATTGATAGCAGGGGATGTTTTATTTCGCAGAAGTGTGGGAAGAACTGATTTCCCTCTCTGCAATCATGAAGATTTGATGCACAGCATCCGTACTCAATTATATAGTTTACCAGATCAGGTAGAAGTATTTCCTGGCCATGGTGGAAAAACGAGTATCGGAGAAGAAAAAATCCATAATCCATTTATCAAAGGATAAACCATGAGTTTAAAAAAAGAAATTCCGAATTTATTGACGCTCTGTAATTTATTGGCAGGTTGCACCGGATTGTATTTTGTCATGCAAGGAAATGTTTTGTGGGCTTCATATACCATTTTCATCTCTTTGGTTTGCGACTTTTTGGATGGATTTTTAGCGAGATTATTGCATGCCTATTCAGACATTGGAAAAGAATTAGATTCCTTAGCGGATGTGGTTTCTTTTGGAGTCTTACCAGCTTTTATTTTATTCCATTTAGTGGAACAAAGCTGCGGCACGCAATGCACAATTGGCCTATTCGGGTTTTACAAACCTTTTATGGTTTTTCTTTTGGCTTTGGCTTCCGCTTATCGTTTGGCTAAATTCAATGTGGACACAAGGCAAACAGAACAATTCATCGGAGTTCCCACTCCCGCAAATGGACTACTCATAGCTTCCTTGCCCCTAATTATTGCTTTCCAACCTGAATACAAAGAGTTTGTTTTACAATTCAAAGGATTATTGATTTATGCGGTAATCATGAGTTATTTACTGGTTTCTGAATTACCTTTAATGGCATTTAAATTCAAAACCTGGGATTGGCGCACGAACCAAATCAAATACATTTTTCTACTTTTTTGTGTAGGCTTGCTGATATTCCTTAAATTTGCAGCTTTCCCCATACTAGTAGTTTCTTACATCATATTATCTGGAATTATTTCTTTACTAAATAAAAATACAAAATGAAGTTTTTAGCTGAAATCAATGTAATGCCTCAAAAAGAAATTCTTGACCCACAAGGTAAAGCAGTTCTTATTGGTTTACAAAATTTAGATATCCGTCAAGTGGCTGATGTGAGAATTGGAAAGCATATCCAATTGCAATTAGAAGCTTCTAACGAGGCAGAAGCCAATGAGATTGTTACAAATGCTTGTAAGAAATTATTAGCAAATTTAATTATGGAAGAGTTTGAGTTTACCTTAACACAAATCTAAGATTCAAATTGGCCTGTATGTAATAAAACCAACGTACAGGCCAATTCGACCTCAATACCAGCCTGCATTAAGTGGTTTTCTAAGTCTTCATTTTCAGTACCCGGATTGAAAATGACGCGTTTGGGATTTAAATCCTTCAAGTAATCGTACAATTCTCCTTGGTTTTTAGGACCTACATACAAGGTAACTGTATCTATATCTGAATACATTTCATTTTCCAAACCAATCTCAACTCCCGCAATCTGTCCGCTCTTTTGGCCAATCAACACCACCTCATAACCTTTTTCCAACAATAAGAGCGCTGCCTTGTGAGCATATCTTTCTGAATTTGTGGAGGCCCCATATACTAATACTTTCATTTTATTCGTTTTTAAGGTCTGAAGTTAAAAGAATTAATCGTATTTTTGAAAGTATTTTCTACTCAATAATTAATAACGAATGATTCATTGGAATCATTTTACCACTATGATAACGAATGCTCTCCCAATCAAAAATCTTTGGAATGAAGTTTGGAAACGAATAGATTTCCCCGAATTTGAAAATGAAATTCATTATGAAATTTCGAATTACGGTAGAATTAAAAGTTTTCAAAATTCGCCTGATGGAAAATTAATTTCGGGTTCTAAAATCCAAGGTTATTTTTCACTCAATGTAAAACATAAACAAAAATCGCTGAACAAGTATGTCCATAAATTGGTCGCCGAACATTTTGTAGAAAAGAAAAAACCAGATGAACGATTTGTACTTCACAAAGACCATGACAAACTCAACAATATGCATGAAAATTTGCGTTGGGCCAGTCGAGCGGAAGTAACACTTCACAACAAAAGTAATCCAAGCATTATTAATAAAATTATACCCAAAAGAACGAAAAATTATAAACTTACCGAGAGCAAGGTGATCATGATCAAAAAACTGCTTTTGTCAGATAAAAATCGTTTGAAAATGATTGCCAAACAATTCGGCATAACACATACACAATTAAATAGAATCAGGTCCGGAGAAAACTGGAAACATGTTAAAATCGAGGACGAAAAAAACAAATAATGCTTAAGAAAATCACCATTGGCCTAATTAGTTTCTTTATCTTCATCCTACTTATTTTCAATGTAGTCGCTTTTTTGTACCAAGATGAAATTGCATCGAAAATCAAGGTTCAAATCAATCAAAATTTGAATGCTCAGGTGAATTGGGAAGATGCTTCATTAAGTCTTCTCACCCATTTTCCTCATATAACTTTAGATTTAAAAGAAATTCAAATCATTGGAAAAAATGAATTTCATAAAGACACCTTGGCCAATATCAAGGAAATAAATGTCGAAATACCTGTTTTTTCCTATTTATTGAATCAAAAAATCACCTTAGAAACGATAGATGTAGAAGGTGCCAATTTTAATTTGCTGGTTAATCCAGCAGGAAAAATGAATTGGGATATCGTAAAAAAAGACAGTGCATCGATCGGTCCCAAAGAAGAAAGTCAGGCCATAGAATTAAAAATCAATTCCTACCAAATTAGCGAAGGAAATATCTATTACAATGATCAAATGCGTGGTTTCTCTAGTCGATTAGCGAACATCAACCACCAAGGTAAAGGCGATTTTAGTCAAGATATTTTCACGCTAAGCACAGAAACTCAAATTGATCAATTAACAGTACAATTGTTAGGAAAAACCTATCTATCAAAAGTTAAAACAAGTTTGTCTGCGCCCATTCAAATGGATTTCAAGCAAATGAAATTCAGTTTTAACAATAACATTTTGCAGTTGAATGATTTACCTATTTTAATTGACGCATCCATTTCGATGCCAGATTCCAGCATTGCCATGGATGTTCGATTGCACGTCAAAAAGAGTCCATTTAAGCAATTTTTATCCCTGATTCCAAGTCTTTATTCCAATGCATTTACTGAATTAAATGCCCAAGGTGAAGGATCCTTAAAGGCACATTTAAAGGGGAAAATGAATGGCAAAGAAAATCCAGGATTTGGTTTAGGAATACAAATAAGCCATGGAGCCTTTCAATACGCATCCAAAAATATGGGGGTAAAAAACATCGAAGTAGATTTTAATGTCAACAATACGGATGGCATACCAGATCATACCAACATACAATTAAAGAAATTCGATGCTGTAATTAACCGCTCACCAATTCACGCGGAGCTTTTAGTGAAAAATCCTGTAACGGATCCATACATAAAAAGCGTAGTTTCTGGAAATATCAATTTAGCGGATATGGAGAGCATTTTTCCTTTGGAAAATAAGCAACTTAAAGGAAATATAGTGGCCAATTTTGCCTTAAATGGTCAAATTAGTCAACTGAAAAATGGGCAAGGAATGACAAAGGGAGACATCCAATTAAATCAATTTGATTGGAGTGAAAAGGAGCCTGCTTTTAGCATGCAAATTCCAGAAGCCAAACTTCATTTTAATTCAAAAAATTTAGCCTTGCAATCTTTTCAAGCCAAAATAGGACAAAGTGATGTAGAAGCCCAAGGCACCTTGGAAAACTATTTGCTATATTTTCTGAAAGGAGAAAATTTAAAAGGGAATTTAACTGTGAAATCCAATCAGATCAACGTGGATGAATTAATGCAGTTTATGCCTCAAGAACAAGAATCATCAAGAAGTGGCGAAAATTCAAAAACTGCACTTAAGCTACCTAAGAACATTGAATTTTATATTAAGTCAACTGTCTCAACCATAAAATATCAAAATTTCAAATTGACATCTGCGAAAGGTGCCTTGAAATTAAGTCCTCAAAAAATGGATTTCGAAGATTTTTCATTTAAGCTATTGGAGTCTTCATTTAACACCAACGGATTTTACAGTAATTTATACGATAAAAACCCATTGACGAATATCAATTTTGAAATCAAAGAACTAGATATTCCTAAGGCCTTTACTCATTTTACCACTTTCAAAAAATTAGTTCCCTTTGCGGCTGCGGCAACAGGTAAAGTGAATTTACAATTCAGTTTGATCAGTAATTTAAATCAAGACATGTCGCCCAATTTAAATACCATTCAAAGTATTGGGGAATTGGAATTAATCAATGTTAGTTTGAAGGGCTCTGAAGTCTTGAACAAAACAGCAGATTTAGTGAAATTTCAAGCACTGAAAAACTTAGAATTAAAACCGACAAAAATCAATTATCATATTTCCAACGGTCGACTAAAAGTGAAACCATTTTTACTGCAAACAAACGTTGGCAAAATAAATGTGAGTGGCTCCAATGGATTAGACCAAAGTTTGGACTATCAACTAGCTTTAGAATTACCGAGTAATTTGATTTCTGAGGGTGCAAAATCTGGAATTAACAAGGAATTAAGTAAGTTGGGATTGGGTATCAATGTGGATGCAGTAGCTAAGTTTATCAAACCAAGTATTCTTATCAAAGGCAACTTCAATCGGCCATTGCTAAGCTTAGGAATCAATCAAGCGACAAATGGAAATGAACAATCAAATATACCTACGACTATCAAGGAAGTGGCCAAAGTAGAAATCAATAAACAAGTAGATAAAGCCAAACAAGAAGCTAAAATTCAAGCAGAAAACATCCAAAAACAAGCGCGAATAGCAGCTGAAAATCTTAAAACAGAAGCCTATAAAGCCGCTGACCGACTCGTAGAAGATGCTAAAAATCCATTGGCACAATTCGCCGCTAAAAAACTCGCCGAAAAACTCAAAAAAGAAGCTGATAAAAAAGTTCAAACTATTTTAGACGAAGCCGATAAAAAAGCAGAGGAATTGTTGAAATAGAAGAAAGAAGAGTGAAGAGAGAAGAGTGAAGAGAGAAGAGCGAAAACTAGAAGAGAGAAGAGAGAAAACTAGAAGAGAGAAGAGAGAAAACTAGAAGAGAAAAGAGAGAAGACCGATGGCTGAGCGGAGTCGAAGCCGAAAGTCGTCCGAGGTAAGAGGTGATTATGAATTGAGTTACTCTTATCAAAAATTGAATTCAAAATTAAAATACAAGCCAAAAATAAAGGCTAAAACATTTTAAACTATTCAAAAATTACATGAAACGACTAATCGATAAAAACGAAAATCAACTAGAAATAAAAATCTCGAAGCGAGTGAAATCCCTACAAGGATCCATAAAAGTTGAGCAAGATTTTGGTTACAAAAAAAAAATTGAGTCTGTACTTTTAGAAAAATACCTAGGAGAGAAAAAATAAAATTTTTGACCGATTTCCTCAGAATTCATTCTTAAAACAATTGCCTAGCAATCGCCCGAACGCTATCTGATTTGCTCATGGTGTAGAAGTGTAAAGCTGGCACACCTGCTTTGATCAATTCCTTTCCTTGCATAACTGCCCAATCAATACCTACTTGCTTGATCGCAGCATTGTTATCACAAGCTTTTACTGCTTTGGATAAATCTTCGGGAATTTCTAAATGAAAAATGGAAGGTAGAATTTCCAATTGCTTCACCGTTGCTAAAGGCTTAATTCCGGGAATAATGGGCACATTGATGCCAATCGCGCGACAAGCATCCACAAAATCAAAATATTTTTTATTATCAAAAAACATCTGCGTTACAATATAATCAGCACCCGCATCCACTTTTTGCTTCAAATAGCGCAAATCTTCTTCCAAAGAAACCGCTTCAAAATGCTTTTCTGGATAAGCCGCAACGCCAATACAAAAATTCGTTGGAAAGGATTCCGTTTCTTCGTGCAACAAGATGCCTTTGTTCATGTTCGCCACCTGTCCCACTAATTCATTCGCATAAGCATGACCACCCGGTTTGGGGATAAATCGATCCTCTCCTTTTTCTTGATCCCCCCTTAAAATTAAGGCATTTTCAATTCCTAAATAATGTAAATCAATCAAAAAATCTTCCGTCTCCTCTGTCGTAAAACCTCCACAAATCACATGTGGAACGGCTTCCACCTGAAATTTCTGCATGATAGCCGCACAAATACCCAAAGTACCTGGACGTTTCCTAATGGGAATGCGTTTAGCTATCCCATCAACCAATTTCTCAATGTATTCTTCTCGGTGGTAGGTCACCTCAATAAATGGTGGATTAAATTCCATCAAAGGCTCAATGTGCGACATTAATTCTCCCAAATGTTGCCCCTTCATCGGAGGGATAATTTCAATGGAGAAAAGTGTTTTACCTTCAGATTCCTTTAAATATTGAGTAATTTTTGTCATAATCTATTCATCATAATTTAATACTGGACTCAACCACCTTTCCACCTCTTGTAAATCCATTCCTTTTCTCTCAGCATAGTCCACAACTTGGTCCTTGGCAATCTTCCCTAATCCAAAATACGTACTTTGTGGGTGAGAAAAGTAAAAACCAGAAACAGACGAAGCAGGGTGCATGGCATAACTTTCGGTTAAATACATGCCTATATTTTCTTCAGCTTGCAATAAATCAAACAATTTTCTTTTTTCCGTGTGGTCTGGACAAGCAGGATAACCTGGCGCAGGACGGATTCCCGTATATTTTTCAGAGATTAACTCTTCCGGACTTAAATTCTCCTCTGAAGCATAAGCCCAATATTCCTTTCTTACTTTTTCATGCAACAATTCTGCAAAAGCTTCTGCTAAACGATCGGCCAATGATTTCACCATGATGGAATTGTAATCATCGTGCTCTTTTTCGTATTTTTCCAACAAAGCCTCAATACCAATTCCTGTTGTAACAGCGAATGCGCCAACATAATCCGTTACTCCGGTCTGCAAAGGTGCAACAAAATCACTTAAGGCATGATTGGGCAAAGAACTCGCTTTTTGACCTTGCTGACGCAAATGATGCAACCATTCTTTGGAATCTGATGAATCATCTTTTTTATGGATGGAGTAAGAAATTGTTTTGTGAGACCCATGCTTTTCACAAGCAGTCTCTTGGACGTTCTCTACAAAATCATGTAAAATAATGTCATCTCCAAATGAATTGGCAGGATAAAAACCCAAAGCCGCATTCGCTTTTAATAACTTTTGGTCGATGATTTCCTTCAATAATTCTTGGGCATCATCAAATAATTTTTTCGCTTCTTGGCCAATAATTTCATTATCAAAAATCTTAGGATATTTGCCTGTTAATTGCCAAGTAGAGAAAAATGGTGTCCAATCAATGTATTTCGCAATTTCTTCCAAAGAATAATCTTTCAAATACTTCACACCCAAAAACTGAGGTGTTTTGGCTTCAAACCCAGACCAATCGATCCCACTAGGTTTTTTTCTTGCGTCCTCAATGCTTAAATAATTCTTATCTTTTTGACGTGCCGCATGAGAAATTCTCAAGGCCGCATATTCTTCCTTAATCT
>JBILRJ010000325.1:0-3474 GCA_044372695.1 Spirosomataceae bacterium | reverse complement strand
CGACGTTTACGACCTTGGCTACACAAACAACTCGTTGGAATGCGGGATTTCAATACACCCGCCATTTTTCTAGAAAGTTTTCTGCCAAAGGCTCTATTTCATATATTAGGATTGCCGGAGATGATAATTACTTAAATTATACGGCTCCAGGAAATTTATTTGATGCAAATTTTGAACGAAATTTGCATTTTCGAAATGACTTGAAAGAAATTTCGCTATCAGGGATTTGGGAAATAAATAGCAATTTTGAAAATCCAGATCGAAGACCCGATTGGGCACCATATTTCACTTTAGGACTCGCTGGTATTTTGCATAGTCCAGAAGCCAGAAAGGCTGTGGAAATTTCTCAAATATCAACCCTGAGTGGTCCTGTCACCCAAGTTACCCAACAAGATTGGACTCCATTGCGAACAGAAAAAACGGAGGCGAAGGAATATAGTGCTATGGCCATATCCATACCAATTGGCTTTGGGATACGTAAACGTTTAACAAAAAACATTGACATTGGTTTTGAGGTTTCTTATCGCATCTCAATGACCGATTATTTAGATGATGTGTCCGATAATAGAGCCATTAATAGAAGTGGCTCCCTTTTATGGAACCGTGGAATCAACTACAGTAAATCTCCACTACCTGCTTCTCAAAATGAACAATTTGCCGCAAATACCATGGCAGCTTTACCACCCTTTGGCACATTTACCTCTGCATCTATTTTGTCTGAAACGCCAGGGGCGGATCAATACTTTACCACACAAATTCAGTTTATCTACCACATAAAAAACAAAATCGACTGTCCTCCTTTGCCTCGTTAAATCTTCCTAGTTGTGCATCAAAAGTTACTCACATTTTTTCTTGTTTTGATTTCCTTCATCAGTTATGGCCAACGTTGGCAATGGTCTATTGGTGGTGGTGCCACACTTTTTAAAGGAGATATGCAAGATTGGGCCTTAAATCCTAGTTTGACACAAATGAAAGAAATTTTGCCGAGCATAAATTTAGAAATCGCCTACCAAGAAAGTCAATCCTTTAATTATCGAGCTCAATTAATGATCGGCGGTTTACAAGGTAATTCTGCCAGCAATGGTTGGTCAAACGCTGCATTAGGGAATACCAACGGGACCTTTCGTTCAAGTTTGGTGGAAATTGGTTTAATGGTAGATTATCATTTTTTGGATTATCATGAGGGTAGAAAAGCGATCAATTGGACGCCCTATATTTTTGGAGGATTTTCCTCTTTTTTTGCCAATCCCCAAAATTCATTGCTACCTAAAGTGCCTTTGCCTCCCGGAACCCCCAATGCTCCTGAGGTCATGAATGGCTCATTCATTTCCTTTGCCATCCCTTTTGGAATCGGTATTAAATACCAAATAAATCCTAAGTGGGGCATTAAATTGGAGGGTGGTTCGAGGAAAACTTTGACTGATCGCGTGGATGGTTGGATAACAACTGGTGCGACTCGTTCCAATTTTACTACCAATTTCACTGATCAATATTTGCACGGGGCCTTGTCCATAACCTTCAGTATTCCGCGTATTTATTGCCCAAGTGAATATCAAAATTAATTTTCTTTGAATAGGAAATGGAAATAGTTACCTTTGCCCATTAAGCGTTAAAATAAATTTTGTTACCCAAGTGAAAGAATCCATTGACCTAAACAATCTTCCCGTACACATTGCCGTTATAATGGACGGTAACGGTCGTTGGGCTAAGCAAAAAGGTTTCACAGATCGTATTTTTGGTCACCGAAATGCCATTAAGGCAGTTCGAGAAACGATTGAGGGATGTGGTGAGTTAGGGGTTCAATATTTAACGCTTTATGCTTTTTCCACAGAAAATTGGAATCGTCCGAAGGCAGAAGTAGCCGCTTTAATGGCCTTGCTAGTCAGTACCATTCAAGAGGAGTTGCCGACCATGATGAAAAACAAGGTGCGTTTAAAGGCCATCGGTGATTTGAGCAATTTGCCCGGTAAATCCGCCAAGGAGCTACAATCGGCCATTGAAATGACTGCAAATAATGCTGGATTGACATTGGTCTTAGCCTTGTCTTATTCGGGAAAATGGGATTTAGTTAACGCGAGTAAATCAATGGCTGAAAAAGTTCAACAAGGTTTACTCAAGCCCCAAGATATTAGCGATGAATTACTTGCCAATCATTTGTCCACAGCTGGAATGCCAGATCCGGATTTAATGATTAGAACAGGTGGAGATCATCGCATAAGTAATTTCATGCTTTGGCAATTAGCCTACGCAGAATTATACATTTTTGAAGAATTGTTTTGGCCAGATTTCAGAAAAGAACATTTACACCAAGCAATTTTGGATTTTCAAATGCGAGAAAGACGATTTGGAAGAACAAGTGAACAAGTAAAGAGTGAGGGCTAAGGCTTATATAGATTAAAAGAGATTTCATGCATCGAATGATTAAAATGAATGGTAAAATTGTCGCACTGGTATATTTAGTGGGATTTTTATTTTTGGGAAGTAATTTATCCTTGGGGCAGTCCTTAGGAGGTAGATTGTTTTCCACTACACCAAATAGTTCCACCACTACGGAATTTTCTTATGCCACTCCCCAAGAATATGAAATTGCAGGGATCACAGTTACGGGTTCTCAATTTTACGATGGGAATTCCATGATCAGCATTTCTGGACTACAGATTGGCGATAAAATCAAAGTACCCGGAGATGCCATTGCTTCTGCCATCCGTAAAATCATGGATCAAGGTATTTTAGATGACGTAAGCGTTTCCGCCACCAAAACAGAGGGAACGAAAATTTGGTTGGAAATTGCTTTGAAAGAAAGACCTCGTCTTTATTCAATTTCTTATGTGGGAATTCGTAAGGGAGAGCAAGAAACCATCAATGACAAAATAAAAAGTTACAAAGGGAAAATTATCACAGAAACGCTTCGTAAAAATCTTGAATTAGCTATACGTAAGTTTTATCAAGAAAAAGGTCGTCTGAATGTCACAACCAAGTCGGTCGTTAAAACAGATACTGTTCGTGGAAACAATGCCATTTTAATGGTGACCGTAGATAAAGGGGAAAAAGTAAAAGTTCATCAAATCAAATTAGACGGGATAGATGCTTCTCAGCGTACATTGATTTTGCGTAAAATCAAAAACACCAAAGAACAACGTTTTGGTCGAATCTTTAAGCCTTCAAAATTTGTGCCTAAAAAGTGGGAGGAAGATAAAGAGAAATTATTGGCGGCCATGAATAAATTAGGTTTCCGCGATTTTCAAGTGGAATCAGATTCTGTTTCCAAATTCAACAATGAATCGATTAATCTTTACATCAAATTAACGCAAGGAAAAAAATACTTTTACCGATCTGTTACATTTGAGGGAAATTACATCTATCCAGATTCTGTCTTAGCAGAGGTTTTGGGTGTAAAAAAAGGAGATGTTTATAATACGGAGGAGTTAGATAAGAAAATGGCTGGTAGTCCGGGTGAAGATTTAAGTTCCGTTT
>JBILRJ010000323.1:0-3504 GCA_044372695.1 Spirosomataceae bacterium | reverse complement strand
AAGGCGGGGAAAAAACGATTAATCGTTAATCCAATCACTTGAAAAGCCCCATGCAGGAATCCCCAAATGATAAAATTCCAACTAGCACCGTGCCAAATTCCGGAAAGAATGAAAACAATCATGATATTCAAGTACCATTTTGGAATGGATACCCGATTCCCTCCTAATGAAAAATACACGTAATCCTTGAACCAAGTCGACAAAGAAATGTGCCACCTTCTCCAAAAATCAGGCAATGATTTTGCTAAATAAGGACCGTTAAAATTATCCATTAATTTAAAGCCCATTACTCGAGAGGCCCCAATAGCGACATCTGAATAACCTGAGAAATCACAATAAATTTGGAACGAATAAAAGAAAGCTGCAACTAATAAATTCAGGCCTGATTGATGACTTAAATCCTGATAGGCGGGATCAACCACCATGGCAAAACGATCAGCTATGACTACTTTTTTAAATATACCAAAGGCCATTTGCAATAAACCTGATTTTACTCGAGACCAATCCCAATCATGTTTTTCATAAAATTGATGCAATAAATTTTGGGGACGTTCGATAGGTCCAGCAACCAACTGCGGATAAAACATGACGTATAAACTATATATCCCAAAATTGCGCTCTGCCTTCTGGTTCCCTCGATATACCTCAATGGTATAACTCATGGCCTGAAAGGTGTGAAAGGATAATCCGATAGGAAGGAGTATATTAAATGCAGGTAAATGATAATTTGAGCCAAATAAATTGGACAAAAAACCAATATTTTGATCAATGAAATGATAATATTTGAATACCGCTAATACTCCCACATTGGCAATTAAACTCAAGGCCAAAAACACCTTCTTTTTTTGTCCAGTAAATTTCTCTAAATAGATGCCAGCAAAATAATCAATGACAATGGTAAAACCCAAAATAACAATGTAGATGGGTACAAAAGCCATATAAAAGTAACACGAACCGAGCAATAATAATAGCCAACGATGCTTATGATTCAACAAAAAATAAGCACTAGTGATTAGTCCAAAAAATACCAAAAAATGGAGTGAATTGAATACCATATTTTCTTTATTGTGGGAGGGAATTTAAGTATTGATTGATTTCCAACAGCCAAATTTTTGCCCCATTTGAATTCCAATGGGTATCTGACTGGAAAAAATTATTTTTTGCGTTGATGGATAATTTGGGTGTAATATCCAACATCTTAGCCTTCAGATTTCTGGAGGCTAAGATTCTCTTTAATTGATTATTTTGACCAAATTCATTGGTGCTAACTAAATCATAAGGATTGGGAATAATTGAAAATAATACATCATCAAACCCTTTGGATTTAAAAAATTCGTTAAGAAGATTGATCTCATTGACTTGTTCTTGGATATCCAGATGCGAAATAGGATAATTAGAGCTTCCTTTAAGAGCAGGAATTACTGTAAGTTCCGTAAAAAGAAATTTTTTATCCTTTGAAAGCACTACAGCACGGTCTATCCGATTAAAATATTTCATCATCATTTCCGCTTTCCACATCTTGAAAGGAAGTAAAAAATCAAAATCAAACAAAATATACTCCAAATGAGACTCTAAATTTTTATGATAAAATGCTCGTGAAATTTTTTGATTTATCCAAGTGATTGATTTTTGCAACTGACCCAAAGGATTAAATGATGAATCATTTTTAACAAGAATGTTCGTTGTAGGACTTGATTGAATAGAATTTGATAGATTAGCAAAATCGGTTTTACTACCTATGTTTTCCAAATTCATGTCATTGTACAGATTACGCAAGACAATCTCAAAAATCAACACATTCTTTTTCTTTTTATCTAATGGCGGAACCTCCCATTGAGGATCTTTCAATTTCAAAATGTGCAAATCCTTGACACGAGAAAAATAATCAGATTCCCCCTCAAATTGATTAAAAACATAGCTATCACATATGATGTAAAGCGACAAATCCCTGGGTAATAAATCTACATTAAGAGGCTTATCAACATGTTCAACTTTTTTGATTTTAAAATCCTCTAAATAACAAAGGCCGAACAAATCGCCATATTTAAATTTATGAGAACCAACTATCCCCTTTAATCGATATTTTACACCCGTAATTCTATTCATGGAATATTCTGAAACTGAAAATCCCAATAGCATGAAACATCCTAAAAAAACAATAGCTGCAATATTTTTTCTCATATGGTACTCTTTAAACAACCCAAACTCTAACTTCTAAAGTTGATTCGTCAATCTCAATGGATGTAAATATTTCCGCACTTTGATTCTTGAATTCCAAACTCAAAGCTTGTACTTCTTGTGAAATATACAGCTTATATTCAGTTAAACTTTTACTCCACTCCTCTCCAGCACCTAAGACCTCTATATGAATTTTATCCACCACATCAAAACCAGAATCTTTTCGTAGATTTTGAATCCGATTCACAAATTCCCTTGCCTTTCCTTCACTGATCAATGCAGGAGTCAATTGATTATCCAATGCAATGGTTAAGCTTCCCTCACTGGCTGTCAAATAACCCGGCATATCCTCTGTCAAAATTTCAATGTCTGTCAAATCTACGCCATAATTATCACCTAAAGTGATTGTATTGTTAAGTTCTATTTCCGACAATTCCTCCGCAGACATACGGCTTATCAAATCAGCCACTTGCTTCATATCTTTACCAAATTTAGGGCCCAGTGCCTTAAAATTAGGCTTGACTTTTTTGCTCAATACGCCAGAAGCATCATTTAAATAATTGACTTCTTTTACATTCACTTCCGATTTAATCAAATCCTCTACTCGGCGAATTTGCTCACGAACATTTTCCTGCAAAACGGGAACCAATACTTGTGCCAAAGGCTGGCGAACTTTCAATTTATGAATTTTTCTAAGCGAATGAACCAAAGAACAAATGCCTTGAGCTAAATCCATCGATTGCTCTAAACTAGCGTCTTTCCAAGCCTCATTTACTTTGACAAAATCCGTTAAATGAACAGACTCTTTGTTGGTTAAATTCTTGTATAACCATTCTCCATAAAATGGCGCAATCGGCGACATCAATTGGGCAACTGTTTCTAAGCAAGTGTACAAAGTTTGGTAAGCCGCTAATTTATCAGAACTAAATCCTTTATCGGCTGATTCTGGATTCCAAAAACGGCGACGAGAAAGACGCACATACCAATTGGATAAATGATCACACACGAAATCTTGAATCAATCGACCCGCTTTTGTCGGTTCGTAGGTTTCATAGGCCTCCTCCACTTCTTGAATCAAGGTCATTAATTTGGATAAAACCCAGCGATCTAATTCAGTTAAATTCTCTCTTTTGATTTCAGATAATTGAGCTAAATCAAAACCATCCAAATTCGCATAAAGAGCAAAGAAATTGTAGGTATTGGTCAATGTTCCAAAGAACTTATTTCGGACCTCGGTGATTCCTGCTAAATCAAATTTTAAATTATCCCAAGGCTGAGCATTGGTGATCATGTACCAACGTGTCGGGTCAGCACCGTATTTTTTCA
>JBILRJ010000324.1:0-3504 GCA_044372695.1 Spirosomataceae bacterium | reverse complement strand
AAGAAAAGAGCAATTTCCCAATTCAAATAACTCAAGAAGGTGAAATCAGAGTTCGTAATTTTTCTGCCAATGAACTCGAATTGAAGTTCCCCATTAGTTGGGAGGCAGAACCCCAATTATCTGGTTTTTCCGCTGGTAAAGTGAAAGGAAAGATGTGGCTCACAATTAGATCAAAAGTTGACTTTTCTAACATAAAGAGCTTAAAATTCTTGGAAAATGATTTTACTTATCAATGGATAGATAAGCCTTCCATGAAGGTCATGGGTTTTGGTATTAATGTTACAGGTGTGGTGGAACAACTGATTCAATCACAAAAAAAACAAATTCTTACTACATTGACCACCTATGGCAATGACAAAATGAAGTTTGATTTTTGGGAAGATAGACTGAATAAGGAATTGAAACCACTGATTTTTGAGGATTTCATTTTTCACAATTACCAAACGCTCGTTGATTTGGATCAGTTGAGATTTAGCCCAAACGGTATAATGGGTTTATTGAAAATCAAGTCCCACATTGAAATAACGGATAAATTTAATGGAAAGGTTGATCGTGGTTTATCTCCAATAAAATTTGGTAAAGTATCCTCTGATTCCGTATCGAAATTGGCTTTTCATTTAAATTTGAGTTATTCTTATTTAGAAAAAATATTTAGTCAAAGTTTAGCATATGAATTGAAGAACCCCAAAGCAAATTTAATTTTTGTTCAAGCGGATTCAGGTCAAATAAGGGTGCAATTAAGAGCATTTAAAGGCTTGGATTCAAAAATGGACATAGCGATTGTTCCAGTAGTTTTCACCGACAATAAATTAGGAATGAAAGTTGTTTCACTTGAAATATCAAATTTAAATTTCCCAAGTTCAATTTTTAGAAATGCCATTTCCCGTAAAATTGCTCATCAAATCAATTCTTATACTTTTGATTTAAACGAAAAGGTTCAGGCCATGATCAATCGAAACGAATTAATACGAAATAGAGGATATAAGTTAGATTTGGGTGATTTAAATTGGAATTCACAATCAATTACATTGCATGGGAATGTTTTGGGAGAATATATTCTGAAAAAATAAGTGTAATTTTGTGGCGAGAAAATAAATTGTCTTATCGCTTTTTTAAAGAGGAAAGTCCGAACAACATAGAGCATCGTGCTTCCTAACAGGAAGGGGGAGTGAAAATTTCTACAGATAGTGCCACAGAAAATAACCGCCTTAGGGTAAGGGTGAAAAGGTGGGGTAAGAGCTCACCGCAAATTTGGCGACAAATTTGGCATAGGTAAACCTCACGAGTTGCAAGATCAAATAGGCTGACTGTCGCAAGACAAAAGGGTTGCTCGTCCGAAGTCAGTGGGTAGATTGCTAGAGATTTGTAGTGATGCAAGTCCAAGATAAATGATAAGAGGGTGTTTACACTTACAGAATTCGGCTTATAGATTTATTTTCTCATTTATTTTTTTGCAATAATGTGATTATCGTCGTATTTTTGCAGATATTTTTATAAACTAGAGGGACGAGATCCCTCATAAACCCATTCCAAATGGCTGTTAAAATTCGATTAGCGCGTCGTGGACGCAAGAAATTAGCAATTTTTGATGTAGTAGTATCTGACGCACGTGCTCCACGTGATGGTCGTTTCATTGAAAAAATTGGTACGTACAATCCCAATACAAACCCTGCCTCTATCGTTTTGAACGAGGTGAATGCTTTAAAATGGGTTATGAATGGTGCTCAACCGACAGATACAGCGAAAGCGATTTTGTCTCACAAGGGTATTTTGTACAAAAAACACCTTCAGGTAGGTGTAATTAAAGGAGCAATTACTCAAGAGCAAGCAGACGCAAAGTTTGAAGCTTGGAAAGCAGACAAAGAAGTTAAGATCCAAACTAAGTCAACAGGTTTACAGAAGTCGAAAGATGACTCAAGAGCTGCTGTTTTAGCTGCAGAAGCGAAAGTTTCAGCTAATAGGGCAGAGGCGATTGCTGCTAAAAATAAAGTTGCTGATGATGCTATCGTTGCAAGTGTTGTTGAAGCCATCCAAGAAGCGGAGGAAGAAGCAGCAGGCGTGGAGGTTGAAGAAACTCCAGCTGTAGAAGAAGCGCCAGCAGTGGAAGAAACTCCAGCTGTAGAAGAAGCGCCAGCTGCTGCATCTACTGAGGAACCGGCTGCAGAATAATTTTACTTTTTTTTAAAAATCATACAAGTTTGTTTTTCAGATTTGTATGATTTTTTTTTGTATTTATGGCAAAACAAGAATATTTTGAACTAGGAACATTATCTAAGCCTCACGGAATTAAAGGGGCTCTACACGTTTATTTAGACGTAGACGATCCTTATGATTATGAAGGATTGAAATCTATTTTTGTTCAAGTAGGTAATGATCTCATTCCATATTTTATTGATGACCTTCAAGTTAGATCTAATTTGAATTTGATTTCTTTGGAAGGTATTTCTTCCATAGATCAAGCCAAGGACTTGGTGGGTTGTAAATTATTCCTTCCTATCAGTTTTCTCCCCAAATTAAAAGAGGATCAATATTATTATCATGAAGTTGTGGGTTACCAAGTAGTAGACGCAAATCTTGGATCCCTTGGCTTAGTGAAGGAGATTTATTCGACTGGAGCCCAAGATGTGATTGTAATGACTTATAAGTCTAAAGAAATACTCATTCCTTTAACGGACGAAATCGTTCCCAAAGTTGACAAAAAGAATGCTGTGGTACAGACGAATTTACCAGATGGTTTATTAGAAGTTTATTTAGATGATGAGAATTGATATCATTTCTGTAGTTCCCGCTCTGATGAACAGTTTTTTTGAGCATTCAATCTGTAAAAGAGCCGCAGATGCTGGTTTAGTAGAAATTGTTTTACATGATTTACATGATTTTTCCTCTAAAAAATTCCGACAAGTGGATGATTACCCATTTGGAGGTGGAGCAGGGATGGTCATTGCTGTTGAACCATTGGCTAATTGCATTAACTTTTTAAAGGAAGAAAGGGTCTATGATGAAATCATATACTTTTCTCCAGATGGGAAGGTCTTAAATCAAGGTCTCTCGAATCAATTAAGTTTGAAAAATAATGTGATGTTTATTTGTGGACATTATAAAGGCATCGATGAACGTATTCGTGAAAAGTATGTGACCATGGAAATTTCGATTGGTGACTATGTTTTATCTGGCGGAGAATTGGCTGCTGCAGTTTGTGCAGATTCAATCATTCGATTAATTCCTGGAGCAATCGGTGATGAAAGTTCTGCATTGACAGATTCATTTCAGGATGGATTATTGGCACCACCAGTGTATACCAGACCTGCTAGTTTTGATGGAATGGACGTGCCAGCTATTCTTTTGTCTGGTCATGAAAAAAAAATAGACGCTTGGCGATATGAACAATCGATTGAAAGAACCAAACAAAGAAGACCTGATTTATTGATGTAACAATGAAAACATCCCCTACAAATTCAATTAAGGTTTTTATTTCCTTGGGATTATTGTATTTAATTTGGAGTT
>JBILRJ010000322.1:0-3505 GCA_044372695.1 Spirosomataceae bacterium | reverse complement strand
GTTTTCTCTCTTCCAGTTTTCTCTCTTCCAGTTTTCTCTCTTCTCTCTTCTCTCTTCCAGTTTTCTCTCTTCCAGTTTTCTCTCTTCCAGTTTTCTCTCTTCCAGTTTTCTCTCTTCCAGTTTTCTCTCTTCCAGTTTTCTCTCTTCTAAACTGCCACCGGAGCTTTAATTCCTGGATGGGGATCATATCCTTCTAAAGTGAAATCTTCAATTTTGAAATCAAGGATATCTCTTACATCTGGATTAATTTTCATAGTTGGCAAAGATCTTGGCTCTCGAGTTAATTGCAAGTCAACTTGCTCCATGTGATTCGAATACAAATGGGTATCGCCACCTGTCCAGACAAAGTCACCCAATCCCAAATCGCAAACCTGAGCTACCATCATGGTCAATAAGGCATAGCTGGCAATGTTGAAAGGCACACCCAAAAAAACATCTGCAGATCTTTGGTACAATTGGCAAGAAAGTTTCCCATCTGCTACGTAAAATTGGAAAAAAGCATGGCAGGGCATTAAAGCCATTTTTGGTAAATCTGCGACATTCCAGGCACTGACAATGATTCTTCTAGAGTCTGGGTTTGTTTTTAGCGTATGGATCACATCCTTTATTTGGTCAATGACTTGTCCGTTTGGCGCTTCCCAAGAACGCCATTGTTTTCCATACACAGGTCCTAGATCTCCATTCTCATCAGCCCATTCATCCCAAATACGTACATTGTTTTCTTTCAAATAGGCAATGTTCGTTTCTCCTTTCAAAAACCAAAGCAACTCATGAATGATGGATTTTAAATGCGTTTTTTTGGTAGTAACCAAAGGGAATCCCTCTGCCAAATTGAACCGCATTTGATAGCCAAAAACACTGGTTGTTCCTGTTCCAGTTCGATCAGATTTGAATGTTCCGTTTGCCTTAATGTGTTGCAAAAGATCTAAATATGCTTTCATTTTATGCTTCGATTTTTTGCCCGTTGATCAATAGGCTATGTGTGATGGTTGAACTGGGTTCTAATTGAGCCGTTGCTGAACAATATTTTACCATGGATAATTCAATTGCCTTTATGGCTTTAGATCCATTAATTTCGCCTTTTAGCTCAAATTGTATGTTGATGGTTCGAAAAGGGCTTTTTTCTGTGCCTTCTATTTTTTCCCTCGTTCCTGAAACACGAATTTGAAAATCTTCTATGATTTGTCTCTGTTTTTTGAGAATTAAAATCACATCTATGGCTGTACATCC
Source organism: Spirosomataceae bacterium (assembly GCA_044372695.1). GTDB lineage: Bacteria > Bacteroidota > Bacteroidia > Cytophagales > Spirosomataceae > Aquirufa. The sequence goes on along the minus strand of JBILRJ010000322.1, from coordinate 2,275 downwards.
TCCTATTCCCATCAAGAGTAACTCCATGGGTCTTGCACCTGCATTATGACCACCTATGTCGCTGGCTGCATCGATGTGCACAGGTACAGCTGAGGTTCCTTTGGCCTCGAAATGAAAATCTTGATCTAATCTGTTGAGTAATACTTCCATATTATTTTAATTCAGTTGCTTTAATTTCTTTTTTCCAAAACTCTTTTCCCGTAGATGAATACAAAGTAATGGTTAATTTTCGGTCTTTCAGAGGTCCATTGACTGATAAAACGGAAAAAGCACGGTCCTCAATGGTAGTCCCTGCTACGAGTTGTTGATTTTTGTCCAATGGATGAGCTTTAGCTGCGCCTGCGGTAAATGGACTTACGGTTAAATCATACAAAGGGTAGGTGCCAGGGCGATCCAATTTCCACAAATTAGAAACATGGCGATCACCCGATAGAAATAAAACCCCAGAAATTTTTCTTTTTTGAATTTCTCGCAACAATTGATTTCTTTCTTGTTCGTAATTGGCCATGTTCTCAAAAACCTTGGCAGGATTGATGATTTGTCCGCCGTTAACCACAATTTTAAATGGGGCTTTACTGGTCGTCATGGCATCCAACAACCAATTCAATTGTTTTTGTCCAAAATAGTCTTTTGCTGGGTCTTCTAGGTCATTAGGAGCTTTGTTCCAACGATCATCCATCAAGAAAAATTCCACATCTGACCATTGGAATTGTCCTGTGATTCCTTCATTAGGAAAAATGTAATTGGGATTTCCCCAATACATTTTAAATAATTCCAAAGAGGTTTGTTTGTTAGCAAATGATCGATCTGCATCATTGGGGCCATAATCATGGTCATCCCAAATGGCATAATGATGGGTGTTGGCTAGAAGTGCTTGAACGGATTTTTGACCTCTCGTGTGGTCATTTCGGTGCATCATTCCTGTTCGGGTATTCCAATCGGCTTCTCTGTAATAAAAATTATCTCCTCCCCAAATCATAAAGTTGGGTTTTTTATCGTACATGGCTTGGTAAATTTCATCTGCTCCACCGTAAGGTCTCCCCGGTCTGTCTGTCTCGGCTTCATTGATGTAATTACAAGATCCGAATACAAAGGAAAAGTCGGGAGGATCGGTTCTGTATTGCCATAAAGCAGGTACTTGAAATTCCAATGGATAAGTAAAATTCATTTTTTTGTCATTGACCCAAATCTCATAATCGTATTTTTTGCCCATGCTGACTTGATCTGCAATTAATTTGGCTGAGAAAGCGGTTTTTTTTTCAGTCACAATAGCCTCTGAACTAAAGGTCTGATTACTTCCTTTTTCGTGGTATTTTAGCACAACTTTGGCAGATTTTTCGGTTTGTACCCAAACCAAGACTTCTTTCATTTCAGCATATCCCAACATGGGGCCACTTTTTATTTGAGCAAATAAAAGGTTCGGCGATGCAATAAGTATAAGATAGGTAAAACGAAATGCAAGTTTAAAAATCAAATTTGAATTCATTGATCAAAAGTTTAGATTATCTTTGTGCCTTAATTCAAAGCAAATGGCCTATTACGCAATTCAAGGAATACCTTTAGATAGTTTAGCACAAGAATTTGGAACACCTCTTTATGTTTATGACGCTGACAAAATTAGAGAAAAAATCTCAGTTTTAAGAGACAGTTTTTCTCAAATTCCTCTGCACATCAAGTATGCATGTAAAGCCAATACCAATTTGGCTATTTTAAAGTTGATGAAACAAGAGGGTGTTGAATTGGATGTGGTTTCTCCTCAGGAATTGGAATTGGGTTTATTGGCTGGTTTTGATGGTTCTGAAATTACGTTTACACCAAGTGGGGTCGATTTTTCTGAAATTGAATATGCAGTAGAAAAAGGGGCAATTGTTAATTTGGATAACCTTTCGGTGTTGGAAAAATTTGGAAAAAAATACGGTTCAAGTAAGCCTTGTTTAGTTCGTATCAAACCGCATGTTTTTGGAGGGGGTAATGAAAAAATCATGACGGCTCATCCTGAGTCGAAATTTGGCATTTCCATTCATCAAAAAGCTGAGATTTTAGCTTTGGTGAAACAATATGGCATTAAAATTATTGGATTGCACCAACACACAGGTTCAGACATTAAAGACAGTTATACCTTTCAAGAAGCAGCCAAGGCTATTTTCGAGTTTGCTAGTGATTTCAATGACCTTGAATTAATTGATTTAGGGGGCGGTTTTAAAGTCCCTTATTCTCCGCAAGATCCCGGAGTAGATATGATGGCGGTTGGCCAAGGAATGGGAGGGGCGTTTTT
>JBILRJ010000321.1:0-3515 GCA_044372695.1 Spirosomataceae bacterium | reverse complement strand
AACGTAATCGTGTATACGGATGAAAATCACGACGATCAACCCGACAAAAAGGAAGTCTTTTTAACCGGATTTGGGGGCTTTGACCATGATCATTCTTTGCATTCATTTTTAGCCACGCCTTATGGAAAATTCCTGTTCAATGTAGGAAATGCGGGCCCTCATGTGGTGAAAGACAAAACAGGTTGGACGCTACGCTCAGGCAGCCTTTATTCCGGTGGAACGCCTTATAATAAAAGCAATGAAGGAAATCAAAAAAGCGATGATGGCCGAGTATGGGTGGGAGGTTTGGCTTTAGAAATCGCGCCCGATGCGAGTCAATTAAAAGTGATGGCGCATAATTTTAGAAATAGTTATGAGGTGGCCATGGATTCCTATGGCAATATGTGGCAAAATGACAATGATGACCAAGTCATTGCTTGCCGAACTTCTTGGCTCATGGAAGGAAGCAATGCCGGATATTTTTCCAAAGATGGAACCCGGTATTGGCAAGGAGATCGAAGGTTAGACCAGGATATTTTTACCGCCCATTGGCACCAAGAAGACCCTGGGGTATTAAAAGTGGGAGATAAAACAGGTGCGGGTTCCCCCACTGGAGTGACCGTTTACGAAGGAGATGCTTTTGGTGAAAAGTACAGAGGCATGCTATTAAGTTGCGAAGCGGGAAGAAATTTAATTTTTGGTTATAAAACGAATCCACAAGGTGCTGGTTTCGGCATGAAACGAATGGACTTTTTGAGTTCGTTTCCGGTTTCTGATGATTATTATGTTTGGAATGACAATTTCGAAGCTGATAAAAGAAAATGGTTTAGGCCTAGCGACGCCGTAACAGGGACGGATGGAGCCATTTATGTAGCGGATTGGTATGACGCCGTTGTGGGGGGCCATGCCATGAACGACAAAAAAGGATACGGGAGAATTTATCGCATTAGACCCAAAGGTAAAAATCTCAAAGCGCCGAAATTGGATTTTACAACCACGCAGGGACTCCTTGAGGTGTTAAAATCGCCCGCCATCAATGTTAGAGCAACAGCCTTTGAAAAATTAAAAAATACAGGCGAAAAAATCATTCCAGAAGTTGAAAGCCTTTTGAAACATCCAAATCCTTACGTTCAAGCAAGAGCCATTTGGTTGTTAGCCGCTTTAGGTCCAACAGGTTTAGAGAAAGTTCAAAATAGACTCCTTGAAAACATCAAAAAACCGGAAAACTCATCCGAAATCGCGGTAACTGCATATCGTGCTTTGCGTAAATCGGGCAAAAATCTTCGTGAAATCAATCAAGCGCTTTTAAAATATCCGACAAATTCAGCTTTATTGAGAGAAATGGCGATCGGTTTACGAGATCAAAACTATGAGGACAGCAAAGAAAGTTTGCTGCAAATAGCAGGTAAGTTTAGCGCAAAAGACCCTTATTTATTGACCGCATTGGGGATTGGCGTAGATGAAAAAAGGGAATTATTTTATGCAGATTTTGTCAAAAAATTACCTTCAAATCCACTGACTTTTTCAGCAGCACAAAGTGCTATTTTGTTGGAATTACACCCCAATGCAAGCATAAACTTGATTAAAAAAAGGGCGCAATCGCCAACATTGACAGCCAATCAAAGAAAAGAAGCGATGACCACCATCGCATTCATGAGTTCCCCTGAGGCCGCACACGCGATGCTTGATTTAACCAAATCGAAATTAGCAGATGTAGCCCGACAAGCGGATTATTGGGTTAGTTTCCGTAAAACAAACTCGTGGGAAAATGTCATTGCTTGGAAAGAGGAAGAAGAACAGCAATTAAGTTCGGAGCAAAAAGGGATGATTCAGTCCGAAGAGTCATTGTTAAATGACACCACATTGACGGCTGATAAAAGGCAACAATTGGCTCAAAAATTAGCGCTAGACACCTATGGTGCCAGATTATTGATGGTTGACGCAGCAAAAGGGAAAATTAAACCCAAAATTAGGCAATTGATTGAACCTCATATATTCAATAATAAAGACATGTCCATAAGAAGTTTGGCGGCCGATTATTTTAGGCGCCCGGGAGGAAAAACCTTGTCGCTCGATTTGGCCATGAACATGCCCTCCGACATCAAAAAAGGAAAAAGCATCTTTGAAACTAATTGCATTTCTTGCCACAAAATCTCGGGAAAAGGAGCAGATATTGGGCCGGATTTAAGCTTGATAAAAAAGAAATTTGACAAAAAAAGTATGCTTGACGCCATCATTAATCCGTCGGCGAGTTTAGCTTTCGGCTATGAGCCTTGGATGATTAGCACTCATTCTGGCAGTTATTATGGATTTTTAATGGCAGATGCCAAACAAATTATCTTGAAAGATTTAACTGGAAAAAAGAACAATATCAAAGCTTCAGATGTAACCTCAAGGGTACAGCAAAAAAACAGTTTGATGCCAGAACCTACCTCGATGGGATTGAAAGAAAAAGATTTGTCGGATTTAACAGGATATTTATTGAGCTTGTAAATTTGTCTAGCGATAAGAAATCAATAGCAACCTCTTTAATCAATAAATTCAAATGCGACTATTCTTTTTATTCTTTATTATCTGTTTTCTGCATGCCTGTAAAAAATCCTCTACTGTAACACCGTCAAGCCCGAATCAATATGAGTATAATTTTTCAACGGGGTCGGAAGGTTGGAAGGGTGATTTTGCAGACTACCCTAATCAACCGTATGTTCAACAGGTTTATGCGTTCGAATTTTCACATTCTCGTCTGCCAGAACCTTTGAACGCAACAGATGGCGCATTGAAACAATCGGGAATCAATAGAAGCGATGATCTTTTTATGTTTATTAAGAAAAAAGTTAGCGGACTCGAGCCAGGAAAAACCTACAGTGTCGACATTAAAGTTGATTTTGCTACAAACGTGGCTAAAAATACGGTAGGTATAGGCGGTGCTCCGGGAGAATCGGTCTATATCAAAGCAGGTGCGGTTTCAATTGAACCACAGAAAGTATTGGATAGTAAAGAAAACTATTTTCGGATGAATATTGACAAGAATAATCAGAGTCAAAGTGGTGAAGACATGAAAGTCATAGGAAATTTTGCCAATGGAACCGATGTGAACATATATACCATTAAACAACTAATTACCACAATGCCACTTATTGTTAGGGCCAATCCCCAAGGAGAAATCTGGCTGGTGATTGGTACTGATTCTGGTTTTGAGGGGAAGACTACGATTTATTATAATTCAATCAAGGCAACAATCAAATAGAAAAAGAAATATCAAAAAGAGGTCAATTTGACCTCTTTTTTTGTTTAAAAACATCAATCTAATTTGGCAAGCATTTAAACTATAATCAAAACTAGACGTCCTATTCAATTGATTTTTTCCAAAAGTCAAAAAGTGGGCCCTTGTTGCCAAAAATGGGGTCATAATCAGGAATGGGGATGTTTAATATTTCTTCAATGATTGAAATGCTGTCTTCATTTTTCAAACTAAGTATTGAATTCCATTCCGCACCATTGGGATATCCGCCAACAAATTGATAGTCGAGTGAATT
>JBILRJ010000320.1:0-3530 GCA_044372695.1 Spirosomataceae bacterium | reverse complement strand
TAATAACTAATAAAGTTCTCCATCAGTCATTTTATCAAATAACTGAACTATTTTACCCATAAATTGCAGGGGGTAAGGGGACGCATTTCCCCTTAAAAAAGAAAAAACAGATTACCTATCTCAAAATTGATATTTCTTATCAATTACCTGATTTTCTAAAAGGTTTCAACTTAGGTGAACTAAACGTTCGACTCATTTTCTACACTCGTAAGGGCCAAGCATGAGACGATTGCCTTAAATACTCACTTCATTTATCCATTTAGCTATGGCCAAAAAAGGCAGAGATAAATACTTTCTTACACGTAAGTATTTTTTGCGAGGTAAAAGACTTTCCTGTTTTATGTAATAACAGCGGTACGACTTATATTTTTTATGCCCATTTTTGATCAAGGTTTGGGCATAAAAATCAAATATGGAGGCGACGTCTCCTTTTTCTACAAATTCATATCGATTTTGATACTTGGATATTTGTGTTGGATAATTTGGATCATAACCGGAAAAATGGAAGAAAATCAAAGGGAATTCGTTGTTAACCACATATGATTCTCCATCGGTATTCAAAGTTCTTTCATGTAAATTCCAATATGCCATGTTCAGCCCTTTGTGTCTACTCACAAAAACATCCTCGTAATAAATGGGAGCGAAGTTGACCCAATTTTGGTCCACAAACATCCCATTCGCTAAATCAATGTAACAATGCTCAAACAAGCGATCTGCCCACCAAATTAAAAATGAAGTTGTCGTTTCGCTTCGTTTGGTTCCTAGAAAACCCAAGTTATACATGCCCGTATTCAACAAATTGCGCTCTTGTGGAGTGGATTCATCGGGGAAAGCACTCAAAATATGCGGAGTCAAGAACAAACTGTTATTTTCTAATCCCTTTTCAATTTCCGTCAAAGCTTGAAAAACAAGGATATCCGGATCAAAATAATGCAAAATTTCTATTTCGGGAAACTGATCATACAGGTATTTTAAATAGAAAGGCTTTACGGCAGTATTTAATTCGGTGATGTTGTAACGATCACACATATTTTCGAAATTCGGAATCCCGATGGCGTGTAATTCAATTAAAGGATAAGGCGGCAATTGTTCTGCACTTATGCTCGATTGATCTAGTCGGTCAACTAGGCCAATGACAAAGTCGTAATCTGGATTATGTTCCAAAAGTGAATCTCCCAAAGATTTGGCTTGTGCCAAATAATTGATGGAACAAATGGTTAATACTACTTTATTTTGCATAGGATAAAATCAGGTCGCAATTTCGGGAAATTATCCTAATTGTTATCACAAAGGCACCAAGATTTTATTCTTATGCTTTTTATTATGTATTTCATTCATGTTTTAGATGCACGGTTGATTATATTTTGGTGTACATAATATTTTAGGCGTATGGCCGAATATATATTAGTCGCAAGGACAAAATATATTAGACGCAGGGCCGTGCGTCTCTACATCATACGTCATACATCTTACGTCTTACATCATTTCAGACTTCCATAGATGATGTTTTCAATTTTACCATTGAAATCACTGTGGGAATTTGGCGTATGTTGCGTCATGATTAAAACAATGAGTTTCTCCTTAGGGTCAGCCCAATAGGTGGTTCCATAATATCCACCCCAAGAAAATGAACCTTTATTTCTAGGTTTTAATTCTGCGCTTCTTTCGGAAGTCAATGAAAAACCTAATCCAAAATTATCATTGCCCATAAGTCCTGGAGCCAATTGTGGACTTATCATTAATTCGGCGGTTCTTCTTCCAATGATTTGTTTGCCATTGTATTTACCACCATTTAACAACATTTGAAGAAAAATGGCATAATCAAATGTGCTCATGGATAGTCCCGCGCCACCCGAAAAATAGGTTTTTTTATCCAAAGGATAATTGGGATTGATGTTTCTAAAGTTAGGAGACCAAGGAATGATTTGACCATTTTCCTCTGTGTAAACGGAAGCCAAACGGCTACCTAGGGCTTCAGGAAGATTAAAAAATGATTCTTTCATGCCTAGAGGATCGAAAATATGGGCTTTAAAATAGGCATCTAAGGTTTTGCCTGAGATCACTTCTATCAAACAACCCAACAAATCCGTATTTAAACCATAAGTAAATTTTTCGCCCGGTTGATGACCCAAAGGAAGAGTTCCTAAGACTTTCATTTTTGCCAATAAAGTGGCATTCATTTTACCTAAACCAGAGGGAATATCTGCTTTGGCATAAATGGCTTTCATTTTGTCTGAGCCAATTGCGGTATAATCAATCCCAGAAGTATGAGTCAATAAATCGCGAAACGTGATTTCTCTTTTGGCGGGTACAGTGGTGTAAGAAGAATCTGCAGGATTAAAGTCTTTTAAAACTGTTGGATTTTTAAATTCCGGAATGAAATCGGATATTTTTTGATCTAAATTCAATTTTCCTTGTTCGAACAATTGTAGAATCCCTAAACTAGTGATGGCTTTGGTTTGACTCATGATTCTAAATATCGCATCCGCTGGCATGGGTTTTTTGGAGGCTAAATCCGCATAGCCGTGACCCTTGTAATGGATTAATTGATTGTCTTTTACTACCAAGGTAACAGCACCAACCAGATGGTTTTTATCGATGTAAGGTTTTATAACTGAGTCGATGTATACCAAATGGGCGTAATTTACATTTGGATTATTTTTGATAATGTTTGGTGAAAGACTTTGTCCAAACAAAGAAATGGATGAAAAAAACAAGGAAATAAAGAAAACGTTTTTCATAGGAGGGGGGTTTAGGAATAATCTTATTAGAATATCTAGCGCTAATTTAAGGTATTTTTTGATTCAAAAGCTAGAGGAAATTTGAGATAAAATAAAACAAAAAATCCGCTTACTTTCGTGAGCGGATTTATGTCGATTGTGTACCTGGGATGGGAATCGAACCCATACGAGCGTTTCTGCTCACAGGATTTTAAGTCCTGCGTGTCTACCAGTTCCACCACCCAGGCGTCCCTGAAACTTAAAAACACCTTTCGGTGTTTTAAGTCGAGCGAAAGACGGGGTTCGAACCCGCGACCTCGACCTTGGCAAGGTCGCGCTCTACCAGCTGAGCTACTTTCGCTTATTGTGAGTGCAAAATTAAGATACTTTATTCTTTTATCCAAGTCAAAAAGCAAATTTTCTGTTAATTATTCCATATTTTTATGTTTTCAACCTAAGAAGAGATGAACACTAACAAGTTAGACACAACAGACCATAAACTACTTGAAATTCTGCAGCAAAATGCGAAAATTACCAATGCGCAACTGTCAAAAGAAATCGGACTTTCTCCAGCACCTACCTTGGAAAGAGTGAAAAAATTAGAAACCATTGGAGTAATTCAAAGCTACCACGCGCAAGTCAACAGAGAAAAAGTAGGACTTGGAGTAACCACCTTTGTCACAGTAACTTTAACTGGACACAAAAAACAAGTAACCGAATCTTTTGTGAGTCAAATTCAACAAATTCCAGAAGTCATAGAATGCCACCATGTAACAGGCGCTGGCGACTTTATGTTAAAAATTATTTCCA
>JBILRJ010000053.1:0-13421 GCA_044372695.1 Spirosomataceae bacterium | reverse complement strand
GAAGCACCGAATTATAGCGTTAAGTAATTATGAAATATGAGTTATGAATTATGAGTTGATAGCAAACTAATAATTCACACTCATAATGCGAATTAAGGGTTAAAAAACATTGGGATCATTCGGTCCAAAAATTTATTTATGCCAACGCTTAATCCTAACGAAAGATTTGAACGCAGCCTGATAAATTATGAAATATGAGTTGATTGCGTACTCATAGTTCATAACTCATAATTCATAATTTAAAAAGCTTGCACGGTATCCACAAAGCATTGCACTTTATCTGGATCAATGTCTGGATAAACTCCGTGGCCTAAATTAGCAATGTATCTTTGTTTACCAAATTGCTTGAGCATCTTGGTTGTTTCATTTTTGATTGTTGCAAAATCACCATAAAGGGCACAAGGATCAAGATTACCTTGTAAGGTTTTGTTCGGTCCTACCAAATCTCTTGATTCTTGGATATCCATGTTCCAATCTAACCCGATGGTTGCACAACTCAGTTGAGCCATTTCTGCACGAGCAAAAAAAGCACCTTTTGCAAATAAAGTAAGCGGAACATCGCTTATTGCATCACAAATTTGCTTTAAATAAGGAGTTGAAAACTCGCTGTATTGTTGAGGTGATAAGATTCCTGCCCAAGAATCGAATATTTGAAGTAAATTGGCTCCAGCTACAACTTGCGACCTAAGGTAAGCAATGGTAGAATCCGTGATTTTTTGAAGTAATTGATGCGCTAATTGCGGTTCTGCATAGAGCATTTTTTTAGCTTGTGAAAAGGTTTTGGAACCTTTACCTTCTACCATATAACAATAAATGGTAAAAGGTGCTCCTGCAAAACCAATCAATGGTACTCTACCCGCTAATTCCTTTTTGACAATCTTAATCGCATCCAAAACATATTTCAAATCCTCTTCTGGATTCGCATCTTTTAATGCATCTAAATCTTTCAGAGAACGAATGACATTTGGAAATACTGGGCCTTTCTGCTCCTCCATCAAATAGGGTAAGCCCATGGCTTCAGGCACAACTAAAATATCAGAAAATATGATTGCCGCATCTACACCAAAACGATCAACAGGTTGCAAAGTAACTTCAGCAGCTAATTCCGGATTGGTAGCTAAACCAATGAAAGAACCCGCTTTCGCCCGCACTTCTCTGTACTCTGGTAAAATACGACCTGCTTGGCGCATTACCCAAACGGGTACTCGATCTACCTCTAATCCATTCGCTGCACGAAGCAATCGATCATTTTTTATTACTTCCATATTTAGTTCAAAGTACAAAAATACCAAAGAAAGCTGAAGCAAACAAAATTTGTATTTCTTCATCTTGCCTAAATATTCCTTATCTTTGCATTTCAAATTTCACGCAAGCTATGCAGGTTAAAAGTGCCAAATTTATTACCAGTAACACAGATTACTTAAAATGCCCGCCTGCGAACATGACTGAGTTTGCTTTTATCGGAAGATCGAATGTTGGAAAATCATCTTTGATTAACTCCATTACCTTCCAAAAAGGATTGGCCAAAACATCACAAACGCCGGGAAAAACTCAATTAATTAATCATTTTTTAATCAATGATAATTGGTACCTCGTCGATTTACCAGGATATGGCTACGCCAAAGTAAGCAAGGAAAAAAGAAGGGAATTTGAAAAAATGATCTTTGATTATCTTTTCAAAAGAGAAAATCTAACATGCTTATTTTTGTTGATCGACATTCGCTTGAAACCGCAAGATGTAGATATTGCCTTTATGAATCGGATGGTGGAGGAACAAGTTCCCTTTTATTTGGTATTCACAAAATCAGACAAAATATCCCAAAAGCAAATAGATGAAAATGTCGGATTTTACCAATCTTTCCTTTTGGAATCATGGGAAAGTTTGCCAGAAATTTTCATTACTTCAGCAGAAAAACACAAAGGCCGAGAAGAAATTTTAGCAAGTATTTCCAAATTAATTGAAACTTCTCCCTTTAAATCAGGCAAATAATAATATTTTTGCATCCGAAACATTTAAATAACATGGAATTATTAAACGAAATTGCCCATATATCTGGGAAAAGTGGATTGTATAAAGTATTAAAGCCCACCCGAACAGGTGTCATCGTGGAAACGTTGGATGCGTTAAAACAACGTTCCGTAGTAAGTGGCCAAACTCGAATCTCTGTATTAAAAGATATCTCTCTATACCTAGACGATCATCAAGACAGTACTTTACCCCTAGCGGATCTATTTAACTCCCTTCATGAAAAATTCAGAGGTCAATTACCTATCGAACCTAAGAAATCTAGCGAAGCTGAATTATTTGGTATCATAGCAACGATTGTTCCTAATTATGATTCAGACCGAGTATATGCCTCTGATATCAAAAAGATATTGAGTTGGTATTTAATCTTGGCTACCAATACACCGGAGATTTTCAAAGCAAATGAAGTGGTGGAAGCCGTGGTAGAACCTGAAAAAACGGCCAAAACGAAAGCTCCAAAAGCGGAAAAAGTAAGTAAGGAAAAAACACCGAGCAAAAAATAGTCATCAAACTTGCCATAAAAAAAGCCCTTGATTTCACATCAAGGGCTTTTTTTGTTTCTTCAAACCTCTTTATTTCAAAGAGTTGATGTACTTAGCAATTTTAACCGCATCTTCCTTGGGTACATTGGTCATGGGTGCCATTGGTGGATAACCAGGCCAATTGGAAGGTTGAGGTTTCGCAATTAAAGCCACAATTTTATCTACGCTGTATTTCTTTTTTGCCACATCTTTGTATGCTGGACCCACTAAACGAGCGTCAACTTTATGACAAGCAAAACACGTATACTTTTGCATCAAAGGTTTGATAGCCTCTGGAAAATCTTCTGCTTTCGCTTGAAAACCAAATGCAAAACATCCCAAAGAAACAGCTACAATAAGTTTAGATAATTTTTTCATAAATAATTGAATGTTAAAATTTGACACAAATTAAAGCTTTTCAACTTATTATTTGTCCTTATTTAAGGTAAATTTAAAAAATACCCATTATTTTTTTGCGTTGAAGGCATCCACTGCGCCACGAACACTCGCATGCTTCTCCAGTAAATCAGCCGCATGCTCATCCGTAACACCAGTTGCATCCTTCACCATGCGAATCGCTCTTAAAACCAATTTATGATTACTTAATTGCATATCTACCATTTTATTTCCTCGGACACGACCCAGTTGAATCATGACCGTCGTAGAAATCATGTTCAAAACAAGTTTTTGGGCAGTACCTGACTTCATCCGTGTGCTCCCAGTAACAAACTCTGGACCTACGACCACCTCGATAGGAAATTTTGCTTGTTCTGCAACCAAACTACCTGAGTTACAAACTACGCAACCAGTAAGGATACCGTGCTCATTGGCTAAATTCAATCCACCAATCACATAAGGCGTACGACCAGAAGCAGCAATACCAATCACTGAATCCAATTCATTGATATCAAAAGCTTTTAAATCTTCCCATGCTTGTTCGATATCATCTTCAGCATTTTCAACAGCCTTACGAATGGCATGATCTCCTCCGGCAATGATGCCTATGACCCAATCAAAAGGCACACCATAAGTTGGAGGACATTCCGAAGCGTCCAAAATTCCTAATCGGCCACTGGTACCGGCACCGATGTAAAACAATCTGCCACCCTTTTTCATTCGGATTACGATTTGCTCGACCAATTTGGCAACATCAGGTATCACCTTTTCTACCGCAAGGGCAATTGTTTTATCTTCATTATTGATGTTCCTCAATAATTCAAGTACAGATTGAGATTCCAAATGGTCATATTTGGAGTTGGACTCAGTCGCTAAAAGAGTTAAATTTTCGGCCATTCGGATTAGGATTTTGACAATTGATTAAATTTTTCGAAAAAATAAGGAATTGTATCAATGCCTTTATAGAAATTAAATAGCCCAAAATGTTCATTAGGAGAATGAATCGCATCTGAATCCAAACCAAAACCCATTAAAATGGATTTAATTCCTAATTCTTTTTCAAACAATGCGACAATGGGAATACTTCCACCTCCACGAGTAGGAATAGGATATTTCCCAAAAGTTTCAGCCATGGCTTCACTTGCCGCCTGAAAAGCAATGCTGTCCGTTGGCATTAAATAAGCTTCACCCCCATGATGAGGCGTGACAGTTACCTTGACACCCTTGGGCGCTATTGCTAAAAAATGGTCGGTAAATAATTGGGTAATTTTTTCCGATGATTGATTGGGAACCAATCGCATGGAAATTTTTGCGAATGCCATAGAAGGTAATACCGTTTTAGCTCCCTCACCTGTGTATCCACCCCACATGCCATTAACATCTAAAGTTGGACGAATAGATGCTCTTTCAATGGTAGAAAAACCCTTTTCACCATATACCGCATGGATTCCTAAATCATTTTGGTAAGCTTCTAAATTAAATGGAGTTTGCGCCATCGCGGCACGATCTGCAGCACTGACTTCTAGGACATCTTCATAAAAACGAGGAATATTAATTTGATTAAATTCATCGTGCAAAGACGCGATCATTTCACATAAAATATTGATTGGATTGGCCACTGCACCTCCATAAACTCCAGAATGCAGATCCCTATTGGGACCCTGAACACTAACTTCCAAATAACTTAATCCACGCAAACCCACATCTATGGAAGGTATATCATTGGCCACAATGGCCGTATCGGAAATCAAAATAACATCAGCTTTCAATAATTCTTTATGCTCCTTTACAAAAGTTGCCAGGTGATTGGAACCAATTTCCTCTTCCCCTTCAATCATAAATTTCACATTACATGCCAAATTATTGGTTGCCAACATGGCCTCAAAGGCTTTGATGTGCATAAACATTTGCCCTTTGTCATCGCATGCTCCTCTTGCATAAATGATATCATCTTTAATAACAGGTTCAAAAGGTGGACTATGCCATAAATCCAAAGGATCAGCAGGTTGTACATCATAATGACCATAGACCAAAACGGTAGGTGCATAGGCATCAATGATTTTTTCTCCGTAGACGATGGGAAAACCGGCTGTTTCTTCTAATCGAACATCGTCGGCTCCAGCTTGTTTCAAATTAGCAGCAAGCCACTCAGCAGCCTGACGAACAGAAACAGCATAGGTTGCATCGGCGGATATGGAAGGAATTCTTAGTAAATCCAAAAGCTCCGAAAGAAATCGGTCCTTATTAGATTCTATGTAATTTTTAGTTGAAAGCATTTTTGCGTAGCATTGAAATTTTTACGCACAAATATAAGATTTTTAACTAAGATTTGGAACGTCTTGGAAGTAGATACATTCGATTTTCTGTACCATTTAAAATACGCGTAATATTTTTCCGATGGGTAAAAAATACAAGGAAAGAAACGAAAAAACCAAAATAAATCAATAGTGGAATTTCTTCTCCAAAAGCACCAAAGAACATCAAAAAAGGAAAAGATAACGAGGCGATCATGGAGCCCAAAGAAACGTAATGGGAAAAGTGAAAAACAATCAAAAAAATCACGATACTGACAAACGCCGCCTGAGGATGAAGCGCAAGGACCATACCTAATAAAGTAGCAACTCCCTTACCTCCCTTAAAATCCGAAAAAATGGGAAGTAAATGACCAATGATGGCCAAAAATCCGAAAAGTATTTTCAATGAAACACACAATTGCCAATCCACAAAATGAAAATGATATAAAACAGCCGCAAAAGCAGTAGCCGTAAAACCTTTGAAAGCATCTATGAACAAAACAATTGAACCCGCTTTTTTACCCAATACCCGAAAAGTATTGGTCGCACCAGCATTCCCACTCCCCATGGTCCGAATATCTATACCATGGAAAGTTTCGCCGTACCAAATGGCCGTTGGAATTGAACCTAGTAGATATGAAAAAAGAGATAAAACAACGACAATGACAATAAAAAGCATAGATATGAATTAGACACATTCATTTGAAAGTGAATGGATTCCAAATATAGCTCTGCAAAACACTAAAATCAAGAACATGAAAAATATTCTTGAAATGTTTAAATTTCCATCTTGCTTTTATGCTAATTCTGACTTAAAAGGAAAAATTAACAGAGGCCATAATTCGGAAAGCCTTCGCATTGTCTTGGTCCAAATAAGTTAGGCGATGAAAAGCTTGAATCCGCAATATTTTGAAGATGTTATCAATTCCGTAACCAACTTCCACAAATGGTTTATTGGGGTCTAAAGAGTTAAATGCATATCTGTCCAAATGCCGAGATCGTAAAGGATTGTTTACATCCTTCATTAAATCTTGATTTTCGATTCTTTCACTTCCAAATAAGACATTGGAACTCGCAATTAAACGCCAATTCAACTTATTGATGAGTGGAATGCGATTAAACAATAAACCTTCAAAATTATGATTGTATTGTAAGCTTGCATAACGATCACTCACAAATTCAAAGAAATTCATGGTTGAAAATGCGCTTCTCACAAAGAACAAGGTTTCATTTCCTAGGTGTGGAAAAAGCAAAGGCGCTGGCAAGGTTGATGGGGTGTATCCCGCTGTTAGTGTATAATCAGATCGACCTATTTTACCCAATCGGAAAGTTTGAAATGCCTTTAAGGTAAATTTTTCATAATCAAAGTTTCCTCCCAAGAAGCCTTTTATCCCTCTCTGGTATTTGAAGGTAATGACCGGAATTCGTTTTGTGGCAAGGGTAATGCGTTCATTGCCATTCAAGATGAATGTCTCGTTCTTTGCGAAGCGAGCTTCGAAAGTCACAAAAGATTCTTGAAAAAAGTCTTGAACAGGAGAATTAATTCCCATTTCTGGATTCAGTCTGTATTGAAAGCGAAACAAAGGATCAAAAGATCGTGTATTAACCGATGAGGACAATGTCAAACCTTTGATGATTTCGGTTGAGAAAAACGCCTCCGATTCACGTCTGAAAAACGCACCTGAAAAAAGCCCAAAACGAGTAAAAGCATAAAATAAACGGTTATCGCCAATCAAATCAGGCGTTAACCCTACTCTTTCTATATCGTAACTATGTCGGATTCCGGCAACCGTCCACTTCTTTTTGGAAAACAAATAATTGACTTCTAGTGCATATTTTGGAACCAAGTCTCTGGTCCCAAAACCTACATTTCCTCTCAAAATCCAATGTTTATCAAAATTGGCATTGGTCCTAAAACCAAGTCTAAAACGGGCTCCTTCAATGGAATTGATTGCAAAAGAGTTGATGTAAGGTCCTACTTCAACTTTATTGAATTTTTTATATCCACTCAAAACCAATTCGGCAATTTCAACGTAAGTTTTTACAGTTGGCAAATTTTTCACTGAATCAATTAGAGAAGAAGCCAATAAATCCTGTCGACTCAGCGACTCATGTCTGGCATATTTCCAATATTCTGGATCAGGTTCTTTGGCATCTTCAGCCACCTCGGAAGTCAAATCGTAAAACTCAGTGGGACGAGGTTGGTTCACCACAAAATTCTTATTAGATATGTACATTTTCAACAACATCCCGGCAGAACCTTTGGTCAATTCTTCAATATCAATTAAAAAACGAGTTTTGGCAGGTAACCAAGCTCCGTTTTCAGTTCGTTCTAACTCTTGCGAAATTTTGATTTTATCAATGAAATTCAAATTAGCACCTTTGTCTACCGATGCATCTATTTGAACCAAAGCATAACTGGTAGTATCAATCCACATCTGGCCTTTAAACACCAAATCCTTGACATTTTTAGGATCAAAATCGATTTGATAGCACACCCTACCATCCAAATTGGTGGTATCATTTAAATAAAATTGGTAATTACCTTTCCAGTTTTCTCCGATTGGACTCGCAAAATCTTTGCCAAAAAAAGGAACATAACTTTGATAAAAGTTGTAATTCGCAAATAAATTTCCACCAACTAATTGAGAAATAAAACTACCGTCACTTACTCCAACACCCTTGATGTTGGTTTTTAGAATTTGTTCTTTTTTCCTCTGTGGAGATTCTTTGTAGTAAAATTTACTAATCGATTCAGAAATGTAAGTAGGTATGACAGCTTTCCCATCCTCTCCAGCAATTTTCTCAAATTTCTTAATGGCAGATTCTATTTCTTTCATGAACTTCTTTTCCCGCATTTTTTCGGAAATGTTATCCACATCCAACTCCATTTTGGTGTAAGAATCATATTCATAGGCTATTAATTGGCTACGATCATTTTTTGATTTGTTTTTCAGGACGTTTCGTAAAATCTTGAAAGCTGGGTTCTCTCCTGAATATACGACAACTTCTTGAAGGGCCCGATTCGTGGGTTCTAATTGAAAATCAATTTCTTGATTCGTTAATTTTCGATCGATTTTTTTGGTTCTTTTTTTATATCCTACAAAAGAGACGTAAATCGAATCCGCAGACAATTTGGTCGTTAAAGTGTATTCACCTTGAAAATTAGTCGTTGTTCCTGCATTAACACCTTTCAATCCAACCGATGCAAATGGAATTGGATCTCCGTTTGACGCATCCGTTACACGACCTTTGATGGTGTTTTGTGCAATCGAGTGGGACACTGAAAAAAGTGAAAGGACCAAAAACAGAATAAAAGAAAACTTGAACTTCAATGAAATTGAATGTTTATTGATTGGGGCTATGGACATTATTTAGTGGTTATTTTTTATTTAGTCTCAACATTTAAATGTTTCGTCGACAAAATTAATGAATTTTTTTAAAGCTTTGGCACGATGTGCAAAAATATTTTTTTCGAGCAGGTTCATTTCTGCAAAAGTTTTTGTTTGGTTTTCTGGAACAAAGATGGGATCATAACCAAAACCTTTATCTCCTATTGCGGAGTGAGTAATTTGCCCATCCACGGAACCTTCAAATTGATAATAGGCTCCATCTAAATGATAAGTCAACACAGTAACAAAACGAGCTTTGCGATTTTCTAATCCTTGCATGTTTTCCAGCAACTTTTCGAGGTTAGCCTGGTCATTCTTTGGTATACCAGCATATCGGGCAGAAAAAACGCCAGGCTGACCTCCCAATGCTTCAACCTCCAAACCAGAATCATCGGCTAAACAGCAAACCTTAAATCGTTCGGCAATGAACTTAGCTTTTTGTAAAGAGTTTTGAGAAAGCGTATCACCCGTCTCTGGTATTTCATCACTAAAAGATAAATCAGTGAGGCTTTTAACGGAAAATTGCTCTCCCATCAAGGAGAGCAATTCTACTACTTTGTGCTGGTTTTGCGTAGCTAAGTAAATAGGAAACTTAAGCATTCTTATTGAGCTGCTGTTAGAGTAACCTCAAAATACAAGGGTGCATAAGCTGGAATTGCACCCCCACCATTAGCCCCATATCCAATGGAACTAGGAATAATGAATTGTGCTTTCTCTCCCACTCGCATTTTTTGCAAAGCCTCGTCAAAACCTTTGATGAAATTTCCTGTTCCAATAGCACCCGATAAAATTCCTGAATCAAATTTGGAATCATAAACGATGGTTGAACTTGTACTTGATTCTTTCTGTAAGTAGGAATAAGACAACCTTCCTATGTAAGTAGCGCTGAAAGTCATACCTGCTTTCAATTCTGCTCCTTTTGGATTCTCCACCAATTTTTTAAACACCAAACCACTTGGAGTAGGAATTTGACCTTTCATGTTGTACTTAACGGTCATGGAATCAATTTGATTTTGCTCACTTTGGGCAGAAACCATTTCGATGTCCAGACGAATTACTGAATATGCCGGAAGTCCGTCAAAGGAAGTACCTTGAAAGGCTAAGTTAGCAGGAAGAATAAAATATCCCTTTTCTCCTGTTTTCATGGCACCTAAAGGTAAATTGAAAATACTATTAGCTATCGAATAAACCAAGGCTCTCGTCTGCTTTTGTACTTTATTGGTCGAATCAAGAATTGAACCACTCAAAAGTGACATTTTGTAATAAATTTTTACTAAATCTCCTGAGGCTGGAGATTTACCAGTCGGATTAGCACTCGTTATGCTGTAATACATCCCTTCAGGTGATTTTTGGGGACTTAAATTTTTAAATTTTATATAGTTTTGTATTTCCGCTTCATTGTCAACGGAGATTTTTTCAGCTTGATTAGTTAAACAACTGCTTAAAGAAAGAGTTACACAAAACCCGAAAAGGATAAATAAGTTAAATTTCATCGTATGATTATTTTATTTTGGCTAAATACAATTCAAAAACCAAGGGAGTAAAACCAGGAATCGAACTTGATCCTTTTTCACCGTAGCCTAATGTGGACGGGAAAACTAATACTGCTTTTTCCCCTGTGCGCATTTTTTCAATACCTCGTTGAAAACCTTTGACGGTTTGAGTACCTCCAAAAGAAACAGTGAAAGTGTCTGTTTTTGCCATGTTGCCATCAAATGCAACGCCGTTAAGAAAACGACCTGTGTATTTCAGCATCAATGACTTGCCACTCGCACCTAATTCACCCGTACCGTTAGATAGTCTAATATAACGTAAGCCGTCAGTCGACTTCTCTGTAACAACCCATCCTTTGGAAGCAATAAATTGATCGATTTTATCATTTTGACTCACAATTTTAATTTCCTTGATGGTGCATTTCATCGGAGTGTATGCGGGTAAACCAGCAAATGATTGAGCGGTACCTGGTAAGATTAAAAAAGCTTGCTCTCCCTCTCTGATTAAACCAATTAATTTTGCAAACACCGGATTACTAAGGCCGTATCGATAAATCAATGGCAAATCCAATTTACGATTGGTGCTATCCAGGATTTGACCTGTATTCAAGTTAGTAAATTCATAATGCACAAAAATGGAATCGCCACGAGATGCTAACTCCCCATTTGGATTGGATTTGGTTACCGAATAAAATGAGCCATCATTTAGTGCCACAGGAGTAATACCAAGTTTGGTAAAATGGGCCAAAATCTGGGTTTGGTTTTCCTTGGCTTTCGCCTCATCCTGTAATTCATCGTTGCTCAAGCAAGCTAATAGCATAACAAATGACGCAACAATAAAAATACCTTGAATAATACTTCTTTTAATCATGTTTGGCTTCAATTTTTCGTTCTATAACGATGCAAAATGTGGAATATTATGATGTAAGATCATAATTTACACCTCTAAAAAACTATTTTTTTGACAATAATTCTACTTCAAAAACCAACACTGAATTAGCTTCAATTGGCCCCCTAGCTTGGTCGCCGTAAGCAATGGATGATGGAATAACAAATGTTCCTTTCCCTCCTGATTTTAATAGCATTAAAGCCTCATTGAAACCTGGAATCATTTGACCCAAAGGCATATCTGCAGCTTTTCCTTGATCAAAAACTTTTCCATCTAAAAACGTACCCTTGTAGTTAACCACCCATGTTTCTCCCATTTTGGGTGCGGCCCCAGTTCCTGGATTTTCAATGAAATAACGAAGTCCTGAAGCAGATTTTTGGTAAGACTTACCACTTTTTGCGATAAAAGCATCAATGGTCGCTGGCTCACCAGCCAATCTCTTTGCAGCTTCAGCTTTCGCAACGCCTGCTTCGTTCGCCATTTCTTTCTCAAATTCAGCACGAGTCTGAACTTTAAGAATTTTAACCGTGTATTTTAAATCGGTTCCAGGCTTCAAAAACGGAGGCAAGGGAGCTTGTACCGATTTAATTAAACTATCGATAGGTACCAAAATAGTCGCGCTATCTCCCAAAGAAAGTAAACGTAAACCGTTTTCAAAGGTTCCTTTGAATGATCCCGGCGCACCAGTAGGAGCAGAAATCATACCTTTTCCAGGTTTGCCGTCTTTTTTCGAATCTTGTAGAACAGAATCCGCACCATTTTTGATCACCAAGTCAAAAGTAATGATGTCTCCATCTTTCAATTTCTTAGCCTTGTCGTCATGGCTGTGAATTTGCAATTTCACACCTTCGATTACCTCTACTTTGTTTTGATTACATGCAGCTAGTAAAAGAGCCGATGAGAAAATTAATCCTAATTGTTTACGCATGATTTTTGTGTTTTGACCTACGTCCGTTAATTAATTTATTTAGTTGATTTCTTATAATTTTTTTACTCGATTTATCTCTTCAATTTGCAAAGGTAACACTTCATTTAGTTTTTCCCTCGCTTGTGTTAAACTACCTTGAGAAAATCGACCACCTGAAGCATTTTTGTGACCACCGCCCTCAAAATGAGTTGCTGCAAATTTGTTAACCGCAAAAGGTTCAATTGATCGGAAGGAGAATTTTACTCCGTCCGGCCTTTCAATCATTAATATGGACCAAATAGCGCCTGAGAGCTGTAAACCATAATTGACAATCCCCTCTGTATCACCGGCCTGCGAATTAAATTTCTGCTGATCCTCTGCTGTAATCCACATCAAAGCCAAATGATATTCAGGTAAATACTCCAAACGACTGGCTAAAATATGACCCAAAAATTTTAATTTTTCGAGACTAGATGAATCAAAAACTTTTCGATGAACCTGGTTGGTATTCACTCCCAATTTGATCAACTCACTGACCACCTCGTGTACGTGAGCGGTTGTGTTAGGATGTCTAAATGAACCCGTATCAGTCATAATGCCCGAATATAAACACTCTCCCATCTCAGGGTCCATCAATTCTTTATCACCCCATTCGGAAATTAAATCAAAAATCAACTCACAAGTTGAAGCCGCGATTGTCCGATGATAATAAAAATCGGCAAAATCCTCTGGATCCAAATGGTGATCAATGATTACTTTTAGACATCTGGCATTGGAAATCCAAGAACTTAATCCGTGCAAGCGTTGAATTCCTGAAAAATCAAGACAAAAAATCCAATCTGCCGTAGAAACCAATGAATCAATAAGCACTTTATCGACAGAATCTTCAAAATTCAACACATCACCGGCACCTTTCATCCATGTTAAATTGGCCGAAACTGCAGATGGAACAATGACACGCGCATCCAAACCCTTCTTCAGTAAATATTGTTGCCAAGCCAAACTTGAACCGATAGCATCTGAATCTGGATTAAAATGGGTGGTAATTACGACCTTTTGACCGGGATATAGTTGAGCCTTTAAGGCAGAAATGGAATTCATAAAAAACATTGTTGCCGATTAAAATTTGGGCATTCGCAAAGTTAAAGATAAATTGCATAAAAAATTGAATATGTCAACAAATAGAACATTTACCATGATTAAGCCAGATGCAGTAGCAAATGGACACACGGGACCCATCATCCAACAAATTGAAGCGGCAGGATTTCGCATCGTGGCTATCAAAAAATTGAAATTAAGTCAGGAAGAGGCCAGTAATTTTTACGCGGTGCATAAAGAAAGACCGTTTTTCAAAAGTTTGTGTGATTACATGTCCTCTGACTACATCATCCCAATGATTTTAGAAAAAGAGCAAGCGGTAGAAGATTTCAGAACTTTGATTGGTTCTACTAACCCAGCACAGGCTGCTGAAGGAACTATCAGACAACGTTTCGCAGTATCGAT